>NZ_JAGQCO010000049.1:0-15101 GCF_024346235.1 Cyanobium sp. BA5m-21 | reverse complement strand
AGGCTTGCATGCTGCATTTTTGTTCTGATGCCAGCTAGCGACGGGCCAGTCCTTACCTTCGGTGATCAGCGCTATGCCATTCAGGACCTGCCTGATACGGCGAAGGCTGCGATCCAGAACCTGCAGTGGGCAGATGCCCAGATCCGCCACCACGAAGAAGCTCTGCGCGTGAGCACCTACGCCCGTCAGGCCATGGTTCAAGAACTCACCACCATCCTGGCTACTGTCCCGGCCCTGCCCTAGGCCCCTTTGCCTAGCCGAAGGCTTCTGCGAAGCAGTAGCGACACTGTCAGGCGCCACCTTCTTGTACCTGTTCACCAAAGCCCACTTGCAGCGGCTCGGTGAGGTGCTCCAGGCTTGGATAATCAACCAGATCCCCGGCCGCACATAGGGTCTGGACCAACAGAGGCAACCAGCGCAGCCTGCACCGCCGCGACGGCTAGCACCCAATCCGCCAAGGGGTTCGCGAGCTGGACTACAACATCCAAGGGATGCTGGCCTTGGGAGGAATGGCAATCGCACCCGGAGGCCCTTGGGCCGACATTGAGTCAACCCTGCCTAGGGTGGGTATTGACAGAGCCTCCATGGGCCTCCTATTCCTAGGGCTAGGAGCTTATGGCGGTAATTTGCTAATTTTAGCATTAAGTTTCTTCCAAAGCAGCGTTTTCTTCGTCTTCCGGGTGGTCCATCATGGCTAATTCTCCGTTGATCTCGCCAAGCGGTGCTCCGCTTTTGGACCTTACCGGCTATGCAGGTCAAAGGGTTTCTCTAGCATTCAGCGTCAGTCGTGCCGCAGCTGACAATAGCTCGATTGGTTTTTATAAAGTTTTAGATCGCGAGGGATCCGTTTCCCTTAATTCTTCTTCTGTTCTGCCTGGCCAGAAAAACTATGCATCGGCAGCTCTGGCTCCAGGCAATCTTTTAAGCGCCGGCGGCCAGAATGTCTCTCTAGGAGCGCCTAATAACGCATCGTCAAATTTATCGTTTGATGTTTCTGGTGGGGAGCTTTGGGCTCCTTATGCCAGAAACTCATCTAAAGGCATTACCTTCTTTTCGTGGCCTGCTCAAAACCCCTCCAAATTCTCGAATGTTAGAAATGATGGGGGAAATTCTTTTTCCCTCGAGGATTTGCCTCGCGGTGGAGATCGTGATTTTGACGATTTAAAGGTTTCCGCTTCGGTAACCAATACCAGTGGCGGTGGCAGCGGCAGCGGCAGCGGTAGCGGTAGCGGTAGCGGTAGCGGTAGCGGCGGTGGTAGCGGCAGCGGTGGCGGTGGCGGTGGCGGTGGCGGTGGCGGTAGCGGCAACGCTCCAGTGGCTCCTGTCTCTTATTTCTCTCTTTCCGATGCCAAGGCGTTGGAGGGAGATACCGCCAAAGTATTAATAACTCGTTCTGGAGATCTCAGCACAGAGCAGCATCTGTTATTGCAGTCGTTCGGCGGCACAGCCACCCTCGGGCAAGACTACAACAAAGTGGGGGAAGAGATCACGTTTGCTAAGGGTCAGAACACCCATACTTCACTTGTGCCCACCTTAAAAGATAGCCGCGCAGAGCCCACTGAGTTTATCAGCCTACATCTAACTCCTAATTCCAGTAAATCTGATTCTCCTGCTCCTTCTATTACCCGACAGATTGGCTACGTCTCGATCCTCGATGGTGATGACGACAACCGCGGTACTTTTGGCCCGGGTTCATCGGGTTTTGGTGCCTCTAACCCAGTCGCTGTTTCCGGTGGCATTCAGGCGTCCGGTGGTTCCACGGTGAATGTGCCAGCTGGTGGGTCTTACGCCTACGGCACTTCTTACAGTGCTTTTCCTTATGGTTCGGCCTATTACGGTGCCTCAGCCGTGGGCCCGGCCTATTACGTAAGTTCGCCTTACTACACACCCTATTCGACTCCAGCCGTTTATTTTCCTGGCTACGGACCAGCTCTATATGCAGATCCCTCCCCCCAAACCATTGCCATATCAGGCGGAGTGAGTGCTAGTGAAGGATCCACGATCTCGATTGGTGTTGACACCATCGCACCTGGCGTGAATGTGGGTACCACGGTGATTGGTGCTGGTGTTGCTCCCCACGCTTTTGTTGTCCAGACGCCATTCAATGCTATTTCGGCCACCTCCGTCGATATTCTTCATTTTCTACAGTCCCCCTCACTTCAATCCTTTGGTGTTGCCGTTCCAGTTGCCACCTATCCAGGCACCTATGCACCCATTGCTCCCTCCCAACTCGTTCCCGTAATGGTGACCCCTCAGCAGATGGGAATCCTGCAAAGCGGATCCCTTCCTGTGGCTTAGGCCTGAATAAATTCCGTGCTTTCTGCCTTGGTCAGCACCGCCCCGCCAAGTCCAAAGGCGGCATGAATTGCATTGATGGCAGTAACGGCTTGATCTCGCAACTGATCAGCTTGTGTTCCCTAAACGCTGCGATCAACGCATCCCAGTCCCTAGGAGGGTGAAACGCCGCACCACCTCGATGCCTGGAGCGGCCCACATCTCTATCTGCGTCATGGTCCAGAGCACGAGACATCTGGGCAACGTAGGCATCAGGCTCGATGTCCTGCTGGAAAACGCGGTGATTCAGAACCGTCCAGCCCCTGCGGCAGCCCCTTGGGGACAGCCCCTTGGGGACAGCGCTTGAAACACGACAGCCCTGCGTGAAACACGACAGCCCTGATCGTCACCTCCCAATCGCGGGCCGCCGGCATGTGAGACGTTTGGTGAGATAGACGTTTGGTGAGATATTTCATCTGACAGCCCGAGACGAAGCAAACAGACGCTGGAGATGACTAGCAGACCGAAAGCCAGTCGCAGCAAGGGCTTTAGGCCGAAAACCCCTATTGAGAAAAGTAAGCGGGCGGCGGGAATCGAACCCGCATCATCAGCTTGGAAGGCTGAGGTTTTACCACTAAACTACGCCCGCGGCAGTACATGCGTACGAGTCACATGCCTGTTGCTGTTACCGAAGTAATCCAGCTCAGACATTATGGCCTGCCCACCCCAAGTCCTAAGCGGCCCCGATGATTACAGCTGAAGAACAGAGCTTGGGGCAGGCAGCCCGGCGTCGCCTGCTGTGGAGCTATGGGCTCGGCGACATCGGCACCGGCATGGCTGCCACCCAGCTGGGCTTCTACCTATTTGTTTTTTACACCGGTGTGGCCGGGCTGCCGGCCTGGATGGCGGGCCTGGTGCTGATGGTGCTGAAGGTGTGGGATGGCATCAACGACCCCCTAGTGGGCTGGCTCAGCGACCACACCAAGCACCCCTGGGGCCCGCGGCTGCCCTGGATGGCTGGCAGCGCCATTCCCCTAGGCCTGGCGCTGGTAGCGATGTGGTGGGTGCCTCCGGGGGGGGACTGGCAGAAGTTCGCAATTTTGGTGGTGATCCAGCTGGTGGCTATGGCGCTGTACACCTGCGTCAACCTGCCCTACTCGGCCCTAGCCGCCGAGCTCACCAGCTCCACCCAGCTGCGCACCCAGCTGAATGCCAGCCGCTTCACCGGATCGATCCTGGCTGGATTGGCCGGCTTGGTGCTGGGGGCCCTGCTGGTGGGCCAGGGCGCGGAGGGCTACCTACGTATGGGCTGGGTGTCCGGACTAACCCTCACGGTGTTCACCCTGCTGTGCTGCTGGGGACTAGCCCCCTTCGCCCGCAACTGCCAGCGCCCTACGGGCCACCCGGAACCGATCCGGCGCCAACTACAGCGCATCTCAGCCAACCCTCGCTTTCTCAAAGTGCTGGGGCTTTACCTGCTGCTCTGGTGTGCCCTGCAGCTGATGCAGCCGGTGTCGCTGATTTTCCTGGCCGTGGTTATGCAACTGCCGGAGAGCTGGAGCACTTGGATCCTGATTCCCTTCCAGCTCAGTGCCCTGGCGGGGCTGCAGCTATGGAGCCGGGTGGCAGGGCGCCACGGCCGTGTCTGCGCCCTGCGCTGGGGCACCGGGCTATGGATTGCCGGCTGCCTGGGGGCAAGCCTGCTGGTGCCCCTCGATGGCAGCACTGCTCCCCTGGGCAGCTTCAGCAATGGCATCTCCCTGGGCCTACTGGTGCTCACGATCATGGTTACGGGCCTGGGAGCCTCCACCGCCTACCTGATCCCCTGGGCCCTGTTGCCCGACGCGATCGATGCCGACCCCGACAAACCAGCCGGGCTGTACACCGCCTGGATGGTGGTGACTCAGAAACTGGGCATCGGTGTGGCCGTGTTTGCCCTTGGTAATGGGCTGAGCCTCAGCGGCTACCAGGCCTCCCTGGAACTGGCCCAGCCGACTACTGCCCTCACGACCATCCGCCTATGCATGGGCCTGATTCCGGCCGTGCTGATCGCCGCTGGCCTGCTGGTGATGCGACGCTGGCCGGAGAAAGGCCTGCACCGCCAGCCATGAAGCGCCCCGCCTGGCTGACAACACCGCGCTGGCTGCGGCGCCTGGGAGCCAGCCTTCTGGTTGGCGGGCAGGCGGTGAGCGCCATCGCCAAGGGGCGCATCGGCTTCAACGATCTGATGCAAGAGCTGATGGAAGCCGGCCCCGGCAGCTTCCTGATCGTGCTGATCACGGCCTTGGCTGCGGGCACCGTGTTCAACATCCAGGTGGCAGCGGAACTCTCCAAACAGGGCGCCAGCGCCACGGTGGGCGGTCTATTGGCCCTGGGGCTGTCACGGGAGATCGCGCCCCTGCTCACCGCCACCCTGCTCACCGGCAAGGTGGCCACGGCCTATGCGGCCCAGATCGGCACCATGAAGGTGACCGAGCAGATCGACGCGATCACGATGCTGCGCACCGATCCCGTGGAGTACTTGGTGGTGCCCCGGGTAATAGCCATGGTGATCATGGCGCCGGTGCAATGCCTGCTCTTCTTCTGGGTGGGGATCTGGTCGGGCCAGGTGAGCAGCACGCTGCTCTACAACATCCCCCCGGCGGTGTTCTGGAACTCGGTGCGCACCTGGATGGAGCCCGACGACCTGCCCTCGATGCTGCTCAAAGCTCTGGTATTCGGGCTGCAGATCGCCGTGATCGCCTGCGGCTGGGGACTCACCACCCGGGGGGGGCCCAAGGAGGTGGGCACCAGCACCACCGGTGCCGTGGTCATGATTCTGGTCACAGTCGCCCTGATGGACGCCCTGCTCACCTCGCTGCTGTTCACCTGATGACCTCCCCTGCTCCCGGAACTAGCGGCGTGGTGCTCGACCCCGCCTACGGCGTATCCCTTGGCGTGATTGGCCTGGGACTGGCAGCCCTGGCCCTATCACCACTGTGGGCTGGGGCCATCTGGCTCAGCCTGGTCGTAGCGGTGTTCGGTTTGTTTCTGCTGCTGCAAACCCGCCTGCTGCGGCTGGAGTTTGGCGGCGATGCCCTGCTGGTATGGCGTCAGCAGACCCTGCTGCGCCGCTTCCCATACCAGGAGTGGCTGAGCTGGACAATCTTTTGGCCGGGGCTGCCAGTGCTGTTTTATTTCCGTGAACAGGCCAGCATCCACTTCCTGCCAGTGCTCTTTGATGCAACCAGCCTGCGCCAGCAACTGGAGCAGCACCTGAGCCAGCTCCCCCCCGCAGCACCTCCCGATTCCCCAAGCGATGTCTGACGACCCCAGCCAGGCTTCCCCTACCCCTGACACCCCTGAGATCCCTTCACCAGCCCCCTGGCAGGAGCTGGCCCTTACGGAGCTGCAGCAGCAGCGCACAGCCCTGCTTGAGGAGATCCGCCAGCTGGAAGCTCGCCGCGGCCAGATCCAAAAGGAGATCGAAGCGAGCTTTGCTGGCCAGGCTGATGGGGTGGCCAGGCGGCTCAAGGGCTTCCAGGACTACCTGGTGGGAGCCCTGCAGGACCTCGCCGTGGCCGCCGAGCAGGTGGAGCTGGTGCCCCAGCAGGTGCTGGTGCAGCCCTCCCCCCTCGACCAGATCAGCAGCACAGCAGAAGCCAGCCAACCCTTAGCGGCTGTAGCGGCCGCAGGGCTGTTCGGCCCTGACGAAGTCCTGATTCGCGAGCGTCTGGCCGGCTTTGGCGGCCAGCCCGACTTCTACGCCGATCCCTGGCAGCTGCGCCGCACCCTGGATGCCAGCGGAGCCGCCCTGCTCGACGACTGGTTCCTGGGCCAGGGCGGCCGGGGTGCCCAGCCCAGCTGCGGTAGCCGCAGCCGCAATGCCCTGGTGGCCGCCGCCGCCATCGCCATCCTCGGCGAGCTCTATGGCGAACGCTTCCAAACCCTGGTGCTGGCCAGCCAACCGGAGCGCCTGGGGGAATGGCGCCGCGGCCTGCAGGACTGCCTGGGCCTTTCCCGCGAGGATTTCGGACCCAGCAGCGGCATCGTGCTGTTTGAGCGGGCCGATGCCCTGGTGGAGCGGGCCGACCGCCTCGAAGAGCGGGGCGAGCTGCCCTTCATCGTGGTGGATGCGGGCGAGCCGGTGATCGAGATCCCGATCCTGCAGTTTCCGCTCTGGCTGGTTTTCGCGGCCGGCCCCGGCGAACTTATGGCCGACGAAACCTATTAAGCCCAACCACCGTGACCCTGCCTGCAGCCGTGACCCTGCCAACAGCCGTGATCCTGCTCACCCTTGCCATGCTGATCGCCGGCTACCTGCTCGGCTCAATCCCCAGCGGTTACCTGGCAGGGCGCTGGCTGGCTGGCCTCGACATCCGCCTCGAAGGTTCCGGCTCCACCGGTGCCACCAACGTGCTGCGGGTGGTCGGCAAGGGGCCGGCCCTAGCGGTGTTCCTGGTGGATGTGCTCAAAGGAGCCGCCGCCGTGCTGCTGGCCAAGGCGCTGCTGCAGCCCCCTGGAGCACCGCTATTGGGCACCGGCACGAGTGTGACTGACACAGGTGTGGTCGCGGCGGGCTTAGCGGCCCTGGCCGGCCACATTTGGCCCATCTGGCTCAACTGGAAGGGGGGCAAGGCCGTGGCCACCGGGCTGGGGGTATTGCTAGGCCTGGTACCGGCGGTGGGCATGGCCTGTTTTGGCATCTTCCTCACCGTGTTGAGTTCCACCCGGCTGGTGTCTCTCGCCAGCGTGGTGGCGGCAATCAGCCTGCCACTTCTGATGGTGGGGGCCCATGGCATGCGGCTTGCTTATCTAGCCCTTGCCGTGCTCACTACTCTTGTGGTGGTATTGCGGCATCGCAGCAACATCCAACGCCTTCGCGCGGGCACCGAACCGCGCCTGGGCCATGCAAAGCCGGAATCCTGACCAATACCCTGCCCCAAACAACCCAATCCGCCCCTGGCTTCCTCCCTGTCGACCCTCTCCTCAGCCAACGTTTCACAAGCCAGGGTGACCCCGCGCTCCCTGGCATTGGTTCTGCTGCTTGCGAGCCTCTTGACCCAGGCCACCAGCCTGTGGACTGGCCACAGGGCCCTCAACAGCCAAGCCCAGCTTGCCCGCGAGCGAGCGAGATCAGAAGCCCTCGACCAACTCCAGGCTCAGCAGAACCACCTTGCCCTTGCAGAGCGCCTCCTGGGCAACCCTCTGGCCAATGAGAAAGTCCGAAGGGGTCTGATTTCCCAGATGGTCCAGGGGCAGCGTGCCCGCGATCAGTCCCTCCGCGACCTGCTGCGAGCCGACACGACGGAAAAACCCGCCGGCGTCGCCCATCAGCCCTTGTCGTATGCCCAACTGGAGCAGGCCCTCCAGCAATGGGACCGGGGCCATCACGCTCTGCTCAAAACCCAGGCACCCTTGCTGAACACGGGTTGGCCCCTAACCCCCCAGGAGCGAATCAGCCTGCCCGCCTTTCAGGCCATGCAACGCCTGGCCCAAGGCCGCCTACAAGCCCAGTGGACAGTGGCGGAGGCCCTGAAGCGAGCCCAGGAAGAAGAGCACAACAGCCAACAAATGACCCTGGCCAGTGTCAACGCCGACCTGAGCACCAGCCAGTCCTCTGGCCTGATAGCCCTGCTTCTTCTGCTGACAGGCGGGGGACTACTTCTGCTGAAGACCGCCACTACATCCGCAGCCGCCACCAACTGCACCACCGACAGCGACGCCAACGCCCAGCCTACACGAAAGGCGGACCATGAAGCGCCCGGCCGCCTGGCGGGAGCTTCCACGGAACCGACGGCTGCCCCAACCCAGCCAGGAGCGCCAGCCCAACCGAGCACAGATGTAGCAGATCTCGCAGGGCGATCAGCAGCTGTCAACGCCGTCACTGCTCCAACCACCGCATCGCCCAATGCGGTCTCATCATCTCTGGGGCCGACCATTCAGCCCCCAGGCCCCGGATCCCCCGGCACGGAGCTGGCGGTGGTGATCCAACAGCTGCTCGCCCTAGCGCCCGGCGTCGAAGCACTTCACGGGGCCCTCGTCCAGCTAAGCCAGGGCTCCACCTCCCAGCCCACCGCTGGCCTGCTCGCCGCAGCTCAGCAAGCCAGCGCACCGGCTGACGGACCAGCTAAGACCACCATCGATCCCACCGCGGCAGAGCTTCCAACCTGGACTGCCCTGCAGCAGACCCTCGAGGATTTGCTGCGCAATCCCTTCAAGCTGGAGGACCGGCAGCGACTCAGGACCCTGCTCCACCACCTACTCAAGACCGCCGGCCCCCAAGGCGACCCAGAGTTGGAACAGGCCTTCGCCAAGCTGATGAAGGAGAGCGGCGATGGTCGCCTGCCGGTGCCCTCCAGGGAGCTCCTGCACGAACTGCTGGGACTGGTGCAACGGCCGAGAACAAGCGGTGGAACTTAGTCCCGCATGGGGCTCAGGCCAGCTGTCGGCTCCGTTCGGCGGCCGCCAGCACCGCCTCCAGCAGAGCCGAACGCACACCACCAGCCTCAAGGCGCCGCAGGCCAGCGATGGTGGTTCCGCCGGGACTGCTCACCATGTCCTTGAGCTGACCGGGATGCAGATCCTGCTCGTGTAGCAGAGCGGCGGTGCCCGCCAGGGTGCGGTGGGCCAGGCGGTGGGCCAGGGCCCGCGGCAGGCCGGCCGCCACGGCACCATCGGCCATCGCCTCCGACACCACCGCCACAAAGGCGGGCCCAGATGAAGTGAGGGCCAGAAAGGCATCGAGCTGGGCTTCAGGCAGCTCGTGCACCTCTCCCACCTGGGCGAAGAGCTGCTGCACCCAGCGGCGTTTGTCTGGGGGCACGTCGACGCCAAAGGCCAGGCCCGTGAGCCCCGCCCGCACCAGGGCCGGGGTATTCGGTACGGCGCGCACGCACTGCCAGCCAGGAAACAAACGCTGCAGCCGCGCCAGGGTGACACCGGCGAGCACGGAGATCAGCAGCCCGCCCGAACCAGCCGCCGCCGCCGGTGCTACGGCCTCGAGCTGCTGGGGCTTAACCGCCAGCAAAACCACCGGCGCAGACCAGGCTGCAGCTGCATCAGTAGCCACAGTCAAACCGTGGGTTTGGGCCAGGCCGGTGGCGGAGGCTTCGCTGGCAACAACGGCTCGCACACCCTCGCGCTGCACCAGGCCTGCTTCCAGCAGGGGAAACAGCAAAGCCTGGGCCATACGGCCCAGGCCCACTACGCCGAAGGTTGGCGTCACAGCCGGCCTAAATGACGGCGTCATGCCGGCCCCAGGCCGGGCTGGGGGCCGCGTCCTGCTGGGGCTCGCTGATCTCACGGTTCACGATCGTGGGCGAAGAGGCTTCGTCGCTGGCGGCGGTGGTCACCGTGACGCAGCTAGGCGCAAACAGAAAAATGCTTTCACCCACCCGCTCCTGGTGGCCGTCGATAGCAAAGGTGCCGCCTGCCACAAAATCCACGGCGCGCTGGGCCTGATCCGGCTCCATCATCGTGAGGTTGAGGATCACGGTCTTGCGGTCGCGCAAGGCCTGGATGGCGCGGGGCATTTCATCGAAGCTGCGCGGCTCCATCAGGGTCACCTCGGCAGAGGCCGTGGAAAGGCCGGGCATGCCGATCACGTTGGTGCCGGCAAAAGGATCGTCAGCACCGAAATCGGAGCTCAGGGCTAGGGCGCTGGAGCGACTGGTGTAGCTCGGCTCAGGCTGCTCGCCGCCGTCGTAATCGAGCTCATCGTCGTAGTCGCCATCGAGATAGTCGTCTCCTGAGACAACGGCACGCAGGCGGGAAAACAACGACACGAACCAAACCTCGCAAGTTTCTTTCCACCTGAATAGCGTCCCACACCAATCGCGGCAAGGCTTTCAAGCGGAGATTGGCACCTTGTGGGGAAACTATTGAATTTGGCGCGGCCCAAACAGGCCGCTACCAATGCGCAACCAGGTGCTGCCAGCTGCGGCAGCCTCGGGCCAATCGCCACTCATGCCCATCGAACGCTCCGGCAGGCCCAGCTGCGTCGCCAGGGCGTCGCACTCGCCAAACAGGGCCCGACGCTCGGCCTCGTCCAGGCCCAGGGGGGCCAGGGTCATCAGGCCCAGGGGCCGCAGGGGCGCCAGGCCACCCAACTCAGGCCAGTGTTGGCAGAGCTCAGCGGGCTCAAAGCCGGTCTTGGCGGGATCGGGGCGAAATTTCACCTGAAAAAAGACCGCTGGCTGGCGCTGCTCCTCGGCGGCGATGCGGGCAAGGCGTCTAGCCAGATCAAGGCTGTCGAGGGAGTGGATCGTGCCGAAGTGGCGCACCACACCCCGGGCCTTATTGGCCTGCAGCCGGCCGATGAAATGCCAGTCGAGGGGCGCCAGATCGGCCAGCTCGGCCTGCTTGAGCACCGCCTCCTGCAGGCGACTTTCACCAAAGCTGCGCTGGCCGGCGGCCACCGCTTCACGGATCCGATCAGCGGGCTGACCCTTGCTCACCGCCAGCAGGCGACAGCCTGGCGGCAGCTCGGCCTGGAGGGCGGCCAGTCGCCCGGCCAAGGATTCAGATGAAGGTCTGGTCAAACAACTGACGCCAATGGGCGTGGGCCTCGGGACCGTCGCGGCGGGAGCGCGCCAGATTTTGCTCAGCAAAGTGGCGAGCATCCATCAGCGGCACCACCTCAAAGGTGGCGCCACGGGGCTGCAGGGTGACGACGAAAAAAATGCGCTGGGCGTAGAGGGTGGCGAACAGATCCCGGCCTTCGGACACCGCCGCCACCCGATAGAGCATCCCGAAGGTGGGATGGTTTAGGTAGCGCTCCGGACTCACAAATGCGCTGCTCGTCAATGCGCTGCTCACCGATGCAATCGAACTTGGCCATTAAAGGTCACCGACTTTCCAACGCAGCAGGAGCATCAGCAGCAACAACCCCGCCGCCGTGGCGTTGAGCAGGCCCAGGCCCAGGCCCCGCCCCGCAACCGCTGGTCGCAGCAGCTGGTTGGGCGGCAGCCAGACCCCGCCGCGGGCCAGCAGCGCCTCAGCTCCCTGCTCGGCGCGCAGCAACACGTTGGCCAGCAGCCGCTCTCCCAGGGCCAGCACCAAGGCCAAGCCCCCCTTCCAGCCCAGCCGCTTGAAATTCACCGCCCGGGTTGCAATAGATCGCAACAGGTTTTGCAGCTCCTCCTGCACCAGGGGCAGGAAGCGCAGGGAAAGCAGCAGGGTGAAGCCAAGCCGCTCCACCGGCAGACCCAGCCGGGCCAAGGGCGCCAGCAGCCAGCTGATCGCCCACACCAACTGTTCGGGGGAGGTGCTGAGCAGCAGCAGGTTGGCGCTGTGCACCAGGGTGAATAGCAGCGTGGCGCCGTTGAGGCCCAGCTCAGCTGAACGGCGGGTCACCACCAGGGGGCCAGCGCGCAGCAGCACCCAGGGGGTGCCCGAGCGCTCTGGCGGCGGGCTGCCGGGGGGGGCGGGCTGGAGCCGCAACTCCGCCGGCGGCCGCTGCAGGGCTGCGGATGCCGCCGTGCCCGCCGGCAGCAGGGCCGCCAGGGCACCCACCAATAGGGCAAGGGCCAGTAGCAGCGGCACGCTGCGGCGCCATAGCCGCCAGCTGAGCCCGCTAGCGGCGGTGATCAGCAGCAATAAGCCCACCAGACTGAGACGCCAGAGCGGTCCTGCCAGGATCGGCGTTACTAGAAAAATCAGGCTCCAGGCCAGCTTCAGGCGCGGATCAAGCCGGCGCAACCAGCTGCCGCCTGTGGCCGCCTCCGCCGGATCCGGGGCGGCAAATTGGCCGATGGGGATCTGGCGTAAAAAATCCACCTAAGCGCAGGCCCTAGCGCCCACGAGTCTGGCTGCGGGCCAGCTCCTTCTCGGCATCGCGCTGCTGCTTGCCCCGCCAGAACAACTTGATCGGCGTGCCCTCAAAGCCCAGGCCCTCGCGGATCTGACGCTCCACATAGCGGCGATAGGTTTCACCGAACAGCCTCGGCTCATTGACAAACAACGTGAAGCTAGGGGGCCGCACCGCCACCTGGGTGCCGTAGTAAAGGCGGCCCTGGCGGCCACCACGGCTGGTGGGCGGTGTGCGCCAGCTGAGCGCCTCGGTGAGCACCTCGTTCACCACCGAAGTGGTGACACGGCGGCGGTGCTGCTCCACCGCCAGCAGGGCCAGGGGGAAGATCGCCTGCACCCGCTGGCCGCTGAGGGCAGAGGTGAACAGCATCGGCGCCCAGTCGAGGAAATAGAGCTTTGCGCGGAGCTCCTTCTCCATCGCCGGCATGGTGTGGCTGTCTTTTTCAATGGCATCCCACTTATTCACCACCACCACGCAGGCTCGGCCGTCCTCTTCGATGCGGCCAGCCAGGCGCTGGTCTTGCTCGGTGACGCCATCGAGGGCGTCAATTACTAGTACGCACACATCGGAGCGCTCGATCGCCTTGAAGCTGCGACTGATGCCGAAGTATTCGGGGCCGTAGCTCACCGAACGGCGGCGACGGATGCCGGCCGTATCGAGCAGCTTCCAGGTTTTGCCCTCCCGCTCGATCGTGGTGTCGATCGTGTCGCGGGTGGTGCCACGAATCGGGCTGACGATCGCCCGGTTTTCACCGCACACCGCATTGAGCAGGCTGGATTTACCCACGTTGGGCCTGCCGATGATCGCCAGCTGAATCGGCTCTTCGCCCTCGTCTTCTTCGGTAGGGGGCAGATAGCTCACCACCTTGTCGAGCAGGTCGCCGGTGCCGGCACCGTGAATCGCCGAAATCGGGAAGGGCTCGCCCAGGCCCAGGCCCCAAAACTCGGCCGCCATGGCCAGGCCCGCATCGGGCGACTCGCACTTATTCACTGCGAGCATGGTGGGAACCCCCTGGCCCCGCAGCCACTCGGCAATCGACTGGTCGGCGGCGGTGCATCCCTGCTGACCATCAACAACAACCAGGGCCACGGCCGCCTCGGCCAGGGCCAGGTTTGCCTGCTCGCGAATCTCCGGCAGAAACTCGCTGTCGTCGTCAAACACCAAGCCGCCGGTGTCGACCACCCGGAAGGTGCGATCAGCCCAGTAACCCTCTTGATAGGTGCGATCCCGAGTCACGCCGGGCGTGTCGTGCACGATCGCTTCGCGGCTGCGGCAGAGCCGGTTCACCAGGGTGGATTTGCCCACGTTGGGGCGTCCGATAATTGCAACGACCGGTAAGGCCAAGGGAGGTATTCCTACGTCTGTCCTGTATTGACCCTACAGAGAGACCTAAACCCCAGCAATTAGCTAATGGGCAGGTCACCTGGATGCCCCAGCACCGGATCGGCCGGCGCCACCAACAGCAGCGGCAGTGGCCCGCTCTCCGGCAGGGCTTTATCTCGCTCGGCCAGATAGGCCAGCAACCAGTTCACGGCGGTAGCGCGGCGGGTGCGGCGCGGGTAGAGCTCGCCGATCGTGTAGCCCGCAAAACCCAACTGCTGCTTGAGCAGTTGCTTGTGCACCTTGGCGATCGAGCGGGTGAGGGCCACCGAGGCGGGCCGCTCAGCGATGAACTGGGGTTCGATCGGGAAGGACTCCCGCCAGGCAGCGCTGGTGGCCGGGCCGGCGCTCCAGGTGCCGGAGCCATTCAGCTCGTATCCCAGGCGCGGCCAGATCAGCTCACACACGAAGCGATCGCTGGTGCGGTCGGCGAGCACCGCCTCCAGCAACTCTCGGTTTAAGGGGTAGGGCACGGCAGCGGGGGCGGCCTGAGCGGAAGCCATCGGCCTGAAGCATCACAATCGATTCACCATGATCACTGGTTCACCGATCACCGCTCTGCCCCTGCAGCTCTCTGGCAACGGCACGCCCCGCGCCCTGCGCTGCCGCGTCTTGCAGTCGCCGCTGGCGGGGGTGAGCGATCGGATTTTTCGCGGCCTGGTGCGGCGCTGGGCGCCCGATGCCCTGCTGTTCACCGAGATGGTGAACGCCACCAGCCTGGAGCTGGGCTTCGGGCTGCAGAAGGTGGAGGAGCTGGGCAGCGAGGCCGGCCCGATCGGTGTGCAGCTGTTTGATTACCGGCCCGTAGCCATGGCTGAGGCGGCCAAGCGGGCCGAGGCCGCCGGCGCCTTTCTGATCGACATCAATATGGGCTGCCCGGTGAAGAAGATCGCCACGAAAGGCGGCGGTAGCGGCCTGATCCGCGATCCCGAGCTGGCGGCCCGCCTGGTGGAAAGCGTGGCCGCGGCCGTAGCTCTCCCGGTGACGGTGAAAACGCGGCTGGGCTGGTGCGATGGCAGCGATGCGGTGAGCTGGTGCCAGCGGCTCGAGAATGCCGGTGCCCAGCTGCTCACCCTGCACGGCCGCAGCCGCGAACAGGGCTTCAAGGGTCAGGCCGACTGGGCCGCCATCGCTGCGGTGAAGGCGGCGCTAACGATCCCGGTGATCGCCAATGGCGACATCAACAGACCCGAGGATGCGGTGCGCTGCCTGGAGCAGACGGGCGCGGATGGGGTGATGGTGGGCCGGGGCACCATGGGCTCCCCCTGGCTGGTGGGCCAGATCGATGCGGAGCTCAGCGGCCGGCCCATCCCAGCCACCCCCGGCGCCCTCGAGCGCCTCGCCCTGGCGGCGGAGCAGCTGCAGGCCCTGGTGGCGGCCAAGGGCGACCACGGCCTGCTGATCGCCCGCAAGCACATGGGCTGGACCTGCCAGGGCTTCGCCGGCGCCCCCCAACTGCGCCACGCCCTGATGAGGGCGCCCACCCCGGGCGCAGCCCTGGAGCTGCTGCAGCGAGCGGAGGCAGCCGTTCAAGGCAGCACCTCTGGCCAGCTCTGACGAATAAGCAGTAGCGAAAAGTAGGGCTGTTCATCGGCGGGCACCTCGGCCGCTGGCGCCAGTAGCTGGTCGGGCCAGCCCACCCGTTGGGCAAACA
>NZ_JAGQCO010000048.1:0-15129 GCF_024346235.1 Cyanobium sp. BA5m-21 | reverse complement strand
GAGCCCGCCTGCGCTGGCACTGAAGCCCACCCGCAGCTGGCCATCGAGCAGGGCTTCCAGCAGGCTGGCCACCCGCAGGCGCCCGCTGCCGGGGCGGCGGCAGGCCAGGGAGGGGTCGCCGCTGGGGCCGGCGGCCAGGGCGCAGGTGGCCACTTGGGGCAGGCCGCTGGCCAGGTCTTCGAGGCGGCGGCGGTCGTCTTCCCGGTTGAGCAGGGGCAGCCAGCGGGCTTTGCCCTCGGCGATCTGGGGCAGCCAGCGGCCGCGGGCGATCAGGCTTAGGGCCCAGCGCTGTAGGTGACTCCACCAGCGCAGCTCATCGGCCATCTCCGGGTGCTCACCAGCCAGGGGTATCTGGCTGAGCCATTCGCCCGCGTTGGCAGCATCGAGGGCCCAGCCCTCCACCTGCCAGGGCCACCATTCGAGCTGTTTGGGAATTGGTTCGCCGGCCTGCAGGGGCAGGCCGCTCCAGGTGCTGGCACTGGTGCGGCGGCCCTTGGCGGCCTGGTTGCGGCTGGGCAGGGTCAGGGTGGCCCGGGCTGGGCGCAGGGCCTCCGACCACAGCCCGTTGTCGTCGAGCCAGGTGGCCAGGTCGTCTTCGTTGAGGGCCAGTGGGTGCTCTGGGGCCTCCAGCTTTGGCACGGCAGGGGTCGCCACCCGCCAGGTGTCGGCCCACAGGAATAGGCGGCCGCCCGAACCCTCGGGGGGAAACAGCCAGGTGGCGTGCAGCAGGCTCATGAACCCGGCCTTACGGCCGTCGGGCGGGCAGGAGGCGTGGGGCCAAGCGCTGCGCTGAATGCAGCACCAAGGCACTGCCGATCAGCGGCAGCCAGAGCGGCAGCCACCCGCGGATCAGCGCCATCATCACAGCTGGTAGGCCCGATGTCAGCTCTAGGGGACTGCCGAGGCTGCGAATTCCACACACCGCACCCACCAACCCCGCCTGTAGGTGGCTGTCGTCGGGGTCGACTCGCTGCAGGTGAAAGGCCAGCAGGCCATAGAAAAGGCCGCAGCCCGCCGAGCGCAGGGCCGGATCCAGACCTGCTGCCACCAGCTCTGGCAGGCCCGCGACGGCGCCGGCGGCCAGGGCCCAGCCGATCGAGCGGAGCCTTAGATCCGCTCGACTGATCGCAGTTGTCTGGAGGTTGCTCAAGCCCGGTGCTTTGGTATCAGCCAGAAATCATGCCTGCTTTGCTGGGCAGGTGGCAGTGGGTTTGATATGTGGTCAAGCTATGTACAACTTCCACCTAGCCCTGCAAAAGGTCTAGCTAAGCAGGACTATTTGGAAGGCCAAGTCATTTCCCGCGAAGGGTTAGTAAGTTTGCCGTGGCGTATACCCTGCTGTATGACTTCAAGTCTCGCTGCGGCGACCAGACGCTTGCCAGACGCGGCTTGTGCTTTGCGGCAGCGGTAAAGGCAGCTGTGATTTGCTTGAGACCTTTGACGTGGCTGCACCCTCCTTTCGGCACGGCAGGGAGCCCTTAACCCCATGGCCTTCACCAGATGCTGGCCCAGTCGGAAGCAATAAATCCCAATCTAAATCTGATCGTTAATTTTTGTTAAATAGATTGCACGGCATCCATGGCTGTTTCGGGGATTCGTCTTGAAATGAGTTTATTATTGTTGCCAGGGAAGATTGTGTTTCCTTTCGGCTCTGATTATTCGGCGCAAGGACTATGAATATCTTTAATTCTGTGTCTGAGCGGCAGGTTCGGCTTCTTCGCTGGGGCTTGGTGGCTGGATGGCTTTTGCTGATTCTTTCCCTGCTGATCTCGCCCTGGTATTCCCTAGAGCTCCATCGCTGGGCCGGAGGCATGGTTCCTTGTGCCCCAGGGCTTTCCTGCGAGCTTCATCGACATGACGGCAACCGGATCTTCTGGGGTCTGGTTGTGCCCGCTGGTCTGCTGGTGATTGTGGCGTTGAGCCATGAGGTCTGGCGGCGCACCTGTCCCCTTGCCTTTGTTTCCCAGTTGTTCAGGGCCCTGGGCTGGCAGCGCACGCAACTGGGCAAGACGGGTCGTCGTGAAGTTGTGAAGGTGTCGCCGGACTCGTGGTTGGGCCGCCATCACATCGAGCTGCAATGGTCGCTGCTGATAGCAGGACTGGTGCTTCGGCTGCTGGTTGTGAACAGCAGTCCGCTCGGACTTGGCCTGCTGCTGTTGCTCACGATTGGCGCTTCCTTGGTGGTGGGCTGGGCCTATGGAGGTAAGGCCTGGTGTCAGTACGTCTGCCCCATGGCGCCCGTGCAGGCCATTCTGATCGGACCTCGCAGTCTTCTGGGCAGCTCAGCCCATCTGGGCGGCAAGTCAAAGATGACCCAGTCAATGTGCCGAAGCGTTGGCGAGCTTGGGAAAGAGACCAGCGCCTGTGTGGCCTGTCAGAGCCCTTGCATCGATATTGATTCTGAACGGCTCTATTGGCAGACCCTGCGCGGGAAGCGTGGTTTGGACTGGGCCTGGTATTCCTATCCTGGGTTGATTTTAGCATTCTTCTTGCTCATCCAGTGGCAGGGCGATGGTGATATCAATTACCTGAGAAGTGGCCGCTGGGCCTATGACAATGGTCTTGCCGAACGGGTGCTCACACCGCTGGGCGGGTTCAGTCGCACAGTGACAGAGCCGATCCTTCAGCCGCTCCAGGTGTTGCTGCCGAAGGCTCCCGTGTTGCCGCCTCCAAAGCAGAAGTCTTCATTCCCATCCCAATTGCCTAGGTCGGGCAATTGGAAGCCTCGCCCTGTTCCTCCTGAGAAGGATCCTCCAGTCGAGCAAAGTGATTCTTCTAAGGATGTAATGGACGATAAGGGTCAGTTGCTGGATTACATGCCGCCAGATTTCATTGGAGGTAGTCGCAAGCCAGGAAGCGCATTCTAGGTCTAGTTATTGTCTTTTCTAGGATAAATAGCTTATGTCCGCTGCTATTGGGTCTATTGTCCCCTGGGGTCTTCCCCGACTGGTTTCTGTTCCAGCTTTACTGGTATTTGCCGGTCTTCTCTCCTTTCTCCTGTTTAGGGAGATTGAGCGGCTGCAGCGGCGCTGGCTTTCAGCTCAGGGTTATTCCTTGGCTGCGGATATGGCCATCCAGCGCACGCGTCTGCTTGCTTCTTTCCTGGCGATTAACAGCTTTTTTTGGTTCGCTGATCCAACCCTTGGGCTCGCTGGTGGTGTCGGCGGACAGCTGGTGCGCTCCCTGATGCTTGTGGTCACCGCTGCTTGGCTGGCTAGGGGGTGGCGACGCAGTTCTGACGACTATCGCCGGGAAAGTCTCAGTGTGAGCCTGCGTCGTCAGCTGGAGCCCCTCGAGCCTCAGTTGCAGGCTGCATTGGATGGCCGATCCCTGGCCCAGTTATCGGCGGCGGAAGTGTTTACCCTTGCCAAGGCGCTTCCCGCGCACCTGCGCACGAACACCCTCACGATCTATCGCAATGTGCTCGAGGACATGTTCAGTTCCGGGCGCCTCGATCGGGCTTCGGCCTTTCTGCAGCTGGAGGAACTTCGGGGTGTCCTCGGCCTGCAGGAAGCCGATCACCATGAGGCCCTGCGGGAACTGGCGCTCCGCGATCCCGGCCTGCTGGAACTCGATGCCCGACAGCGCCAGGCCAGAGATCTGCGCCAGGCTGCTGCCACCGACGCGGTTGCCGATCTGCTCGATCTGGGGACTGGATCGCCGGCCCAGTTCGATGCCCTGACGCCGAGGCAACGCCAGCGACTGGAGCGCCTGCGTCAGGAGAGCGGCCTTGATGACGCGGCCTGGGCAACGGTGCTGGCAGCTTTCGATCCCTTGGCCTCCCTGCGCTCTCCCCTGATCGCCAGGAATCTGGAGCTCCTGGCGCTGCTGATCGAATCCCGCCGGAGCGTCGCTCAGGCCTGCGAGCATGAATTGCTGATGCAGCCACTGTTGGTTGCTCTCGATCTCCAGATTGTGAGTGTGTTGGTCAACCTCGCGCCGGCGATGGCGAAGGGTCTGGAGGACGAGCTGCAGCTGCCGGAGCGCCTGCTCCGGCAGCTGCCGGGTTCGGTGGAGATACGACTTGACCTCAGGGGGATTCGCCTGCCGGCTGCGGATCCTGGGTCGGAGTCCAGTGAGGCCGAGACGGCGTTAGCCCCGCCCCCCCTGGATGGGGTGCTCCAGGAGCTGTGGCAGGACCCCGATCCGCTTACGGCCGCCTGGGCGCTCTGGATGTTGCGTCGGCGCAACCCGGAGTTGGCGTCGTCCGTATTCCGTCAGCCCCGCCTCGGACTGCCCAGCTCGAAACAGTCCGCCTTGCTTCTGAGCCAGATCGACCAGCCGGGCATTTCGGTGACAGCTCTGGAAACGCGGCTGCTGGAGATCCTGAGCCTGGATGCATCTGCCTCCCAATGCAGTCCTGCCGCGTTGCTTGACCGGGCCAGTACCAGTGCAGTCTGATTGACTGATCTGGCGCTGGATAGCGCCGCTGACGCTGGGCGATCATGACTTCTCAGTCTTGCTTCGCTTCCGATCTGCCATGGCTGCCGCTCCTTGCGCCCCGTTCTCCGCCGGTGATGATCTCCCCCGCAGCGGAGCCGAGATCCGCGAGGCTTTTCTCAATTTCTATGGGCAGCGCCAGCACCGGCGCATGCCTAGCGCCTCGCTGATCCCGGACGACCCGACGGTGCTGCTCACCATTGCCGGCATGCTCCCGTTCAAGCCGGTGTTCCTTGGTCAGGCGCCGCGGCCGGCGCCGAGGGCCACCAGCTCCCAGAAGTGCATCCGCACCAACGACATCGAAAACGTGGGCCGCACAGCGCGGCATCACACGTTTTTTGAGATGCTCGGCAACTTCTCCTTCGGCGACTATTTCAAGGAGCAGGCGATCCAGTGGGCTTGGGAGCTGAGCACCGGGGTATTCGGCCTCTCGCCCAACAACCTCGTGGTGAGTGTTTTCCGCGAAGACGATGAGGCAGGCGCTATCTGGCGCGACGTGGTGGGGGTGAACCCCAAGCGGATCATCCGCATGGATGAGGCCGACAACTTCTGGGCCTCAGGCCCCACCGGCCCCTGCGGCCCCTGCTCGGAGATCTACTACGACTTCAAGCCCGAACTCGGCGACGACGGCATCGACCTGGAAGACGACTCGCGCTTCATCGAGTTCTACAACCTGGTGTTTATGCAGTACAACCGCGATGCGGAGGGCACCCTCACGCCGCTGGCCAACCGCAACATCGATACGGGCTTGGGCCTCGAGCGCATGGCCCAGATCCTGCAGGCGGTGCCGAACAACTACGAAACCGATCTGATCTACCCGCTGATTGAAACGGCGGCGGGTCTGGCGGGCGTTGATTACCGCGCCCTCGATGAGAAGGGCAAAACCAGCCTCAAGGTGATCGGCGACCACAGCCGCGCCATCACCCAGCTGATCTGCGATGGCGTCACCGCCAGCAACCTCGGCCGCGGCTACATCCTGCGCCGCCTGCTCCGTCGAGTTGTGCGTCATGGACGTCTCCTCGGCATCGATAAGTCGTTCCTGACGGTGATGGGGGAGGCGTCGATCGCGCTGATGCAGGCCGCCTACCCCCAGCTGCTGGAGCGCCGTGAGGTGATCTTGGCCGAGCTCGCCCGCGAGGAGGCCCGCTTCCTGGAAACCCTGGAGCGGGGGGAGAAGCTGCTGGCTGAGGTGCTGGCGGCCAAGCCTTCCCAGATCAGCGGCGAGCAGGCCTTCGAGCTCTACGACACCTACGGCTTCCCGCTGGAGCTCACCGAGGAGATCGCTGAGGAGCAGGGGCTCACGGTGGACCTGGCCGGTTTTGAGGCGGCGATGGAGACCCAGCGCCAGCGGGCCAAGGCCGCGGCGGTGAGCATCGACCTCACCCTGCAGGGCGCTATTGATCAGGTGACAGCCGCTGCGGCCGCCACCGCCTTCAAGGGCTACGAGGCCCTGGAACACCCCAGCTGCGTGTTGGCCCTGGTGGTGAACGGTGAGCCGGCCGAGCGCGCTGTGGCGGGCGACGCAGTGCAACTGGTGCTCGATTCCACCCCCTTCTATGGCGAAGGCGGCGGCCAGGTGGGCGATCGGGGCGTGCTCTGCGGCCAGGGTGACGATGGAGCCGGCGTGATCGTGGCGATTGATGGCGTTAGCCGCAACCGCTCAGTGTTTGTGCACAGCGGCCGCATCGAGCGCGGCAGCCTGGCCATTGGCGAGCTGGTGAATGCCCAGGTGGACCGGGCCTGCCGCCGCCGCGCCCAGGCCAACCACACGGCCACCCACCTGCTGCAGGCGGCGCTTAAGCAGGTGGTGGATCCCGGTATCGGCCAGGCCGGCTCGCTGGTGACCTTTGATCGGCTGCGCTTTGATTTCCACTGCCCCCGGGCCGTGGCGCCGGCTGAGCTGGAGCAGATCGAGGCCCTGATCAACGGCTGGATCAGCGACGCCCACCGCCTGGAAGTTCAAGAGATGGCGATCGAGGCCGCCAAGGCCGCTGGCGCTGTGGCGATGTTTGGCGAGAAGTATGCCGATGTGGTGCGGGTGGTGGACGTCCCCGGCGTGTCGATGGAGCTCTGCGGCGGCACCCATGTGGCCAATACCGCCGAGATCGGCCTATTCAAGATCGTGAGCGAGGGCGGCGTGGCTGCCGGCATCCGCCGCATCGAGGCGGTGGCAGGCCCGGCGGTGCTGGCCTATCTCAATGAGCGCGATGCGGTGGTGAAGCAGCTGGGCGACCGCTTCAAGGCCCAGCCCGGCGAGATCGTGGAGCGGGTTGCCGCCCTGCAGGAGGAGCTCAAGGCCACCGGTAAGGCGCTGGCGGCGGCCCGAGGCGAGTTGGCGCTGGCCAAGGCTGCAGCGCTGGCGGGCCAGGCCCAGGCTCTCGGGGAGTTCCAGCTGCTGGTTGCCCGCCTTGATGGCGTCGAGGGCGCCGGCCTGCAGAGCGCGGCCCAGGGCCTGGCTGATCAGCTCGGCGCTGGTGCTGCCGTGGTGCTTGGTGGTCTGCCCGATCCGGCCGATCTGGCCAAGGTGATCCTGGTGGCGGCCTTTGGCAAGGCGGTGATCGCGGCGGGGCCCAAGGCTGGTGCCTTTATCGGCGCGGTGGCCAAGGCCTGTGGCGGCGGCGGTGGCGGCCGACCCAACCTGGCCCAGGCGGGCGGGCGTGATGGCGCCGCCCTTGATGGGGCGCTGGAGCAGGCCAAGGCGCAGCTGCGGGCTGCGCTCGCTTGAGGCCTGCCTCAGCCAAGCTGTTGCCAGAAAGTACTGAGGCCCGATGACTTGGAATCTCCTCCGGTTGTTACCTCTGCTGTTGCCCTTGCTTCCAGCTGCTGGGTTGGCCCAGTCCCAGGTGCAGCTCGCTTGCACGGGCACCCTGGTTGAGGCTCGCGGCAGCGCCGAGCTCAAGCGACCCACCCAGCGCCTGCGTTTTTCCCTGACCCTGGAAGCGGAGGAGCCCAGCACCGATGCGGCCCTGGCCAGCTTGCAGCGACGCTTGGCCGAGGTGCGCACCACGCTCAAAAGCCTGCAGGTGGTTGATCTTGAGGTCACCTCCCCTTCCACATGGCAGCGGCCCGCTAGCCGTGACAAAGCTGGGGCGGTCCAGGCCACCCTGCAGGTGTCTGGCCAGCTGGCGCCTGCCCAGCTGCAGCCACTGGTGCGTCAGGTGGGGGGGCTGCCTGGGGTTCGCCTGTCGCCGGTGGCCACCGAGGCGGATGCGGCGGGTGATCGGGCTGCCAGGCGGCAGTTGTTGACAGCCGCTTACCAGGAAGCCATGCAGCAGGCCAAAGACGTGGCCGCTGCGATCGGCTTGCGGGGACTGCATCCCCTGGAGGTGCTGCTTGAAGGTGGGGGCAGGCCGGTGGCCATGCGGGCGCTGGCCATGTCTGATGCGGCCGTTCCACCCTTTGATCCCGCTGAGCTGCCCGGTCCGATGGAGCGCCTCAGCTTGCAGGTGCGCTTCTGCGCCCGTTGAGGTGAACTAACGACTCAATTGTGGTCAATCCTTGATACTGGCTCCATTGTGGAGCCCTCAGGCCTCCCCCCCCATTAAGTCGTGGCGCCATTCGAAGCGTTCAACCTGTTTTTGATGCTGGCGATGGGTCACTTTGTGGCTGATTTCGCCCTGCAGGGTGATCGCATGGCCGTTGAAAAGTGCCCTGGCCAGGGGGTGGTGTTGGGCTGGGGCTGGTGGTTGGTTGCCCATGCCGGCATCCATGCTTTTTTTGTGGCCTGGATTACGGGCGTGCCACTGTTTGGCTTGGCGGAGTGGTTGCTCCATGGCCTTATTGATCTGGGTAAATGCCGTCGCTTTTACGGCATGGGAATAGATCAGGGTCTGCACCTGCTTTGCAAGTTGGTTTGGACCTTGGTGGCTGTGAGTTGTTTCCCCGCCTCTGGGCTGACGCTTTAGCCCATTTCCCATAGGTTTGGTTCTCGACAGCGATCTGGGTATGTCTACGAAAAGTGCTGAGCAGTTGGCTGACCAGACCCTGCTGGAGGTGCTGGATATCGCCACCGCCATGAGCAGCGCTAGCGATCTGCGCACCCTGCTGCACCTGATCCTCGGCAAGTGCCGCCAGCTCACCAATAGCGATGCCGGCAGCATCTTTCTGGTGGAGCCACACGACCCTCGCAAGCAGCCTGAGGGGCAGGATCAGCTGTGGTTTGCGGTGTCCCAGAACGCCACCATCGAGGCCCGCCGCGCTGGCGATGACTCGGACGGCGCCATGGAGGCCCAGGTGCTCAACATCCGCTTCCCGTTGTCGCCGGAGCGGCTGGTGGGCTGGAGTGCCCTGTCGGGGGAGGTGCTCAATATTCCGGATGCCTATCAGCTCGATCCTGCGCTGCCCTACCGCTTCGATAGGGGCATGGACCAGAAGCTCGACTACCGGGCCGTGTCGATGTTGACGGTGCCGATGCGCTCTACCAGCGGTGAGATCGTTGGGGTGGTGCAGCTGATCAACCGCAAGCACGATGCGGCCACCCTGATCACACCGGAGACGGCCCATGTCCAAACCCGACCCTTTGACGCCTTCGACCAGACCCTGATCGAGGCCCTGGCCAGCCAGGCGGCCGTTTGTGTGGAGCGCACCCGACTGCTGCAGAGCCAGGAGCAGCTGATCGATGCAATCATCGCCCTGCTGGCCGGTGCGATTGACGCCAAGAGCCCTTACACCGGTGGCCACTGTGAGCGCGTGCCGGAGCTGGCGCTGCTGCTGGCCGAAGCGGCCAATGGGGTGCAGCAGGGGCCTTTGGCCGACTTCCACCTGGAAGGTGAGGAGGCCTGGCGGGAATTTCGCATCGGCGCCTGGCTGCACGACTGCGGCAAGGTCACTACCCCGGAATATGTGGTTGATAAGGCCACCAAGCTCGAAACGAACTACAACCGCATCCACGAGGTGCGCACCCGCTTTGAGGTGCTGTTGCGCGACGCCCGCATTGCCCAGCTTGAGGGCCAGTTGGCAGGCGGGGATGCCATCGCACTGCAGCAGAGCTACGACGACACTGCCGCCGCGCTGCAGGAGGAGTTTCGCTTCGTGGCCGAGAGCAACGAGGGGGGCGAATTCTTTGGACCGGAGCAGGTGGAGCGTCTGCAGCAGATCGCCCAGCGCAGCTGGCAGCGCCATTTCGACGACACCCTGGGACTGTCCTGGGAGGAGCGGGCCCGGCGCTGCCCCGCTGGCACGGAGCCCGAGGTGCTGCCGGTGAGCGAGCCGCTGCTGGCAGATAAGGCCTGGCACGTGATTCCCCGCTCGCCCCAGCTGCTTCCCGATCCCCGCTATGGCTTCCAAATGGAGGTGCCGGAGCATCTCTACAACCTGGGCGAGCTCCACAACCTGGCGATCTCACGGGGCACTCTCACCGCCGAGGAGCGCTACAAGATCAACGATCACATCGTGCAGACGATTGTGATGCTGGAAAACCTGCCCTTCCCCCGCAATCTCTCGCGGGTGGCGGAATACGCCGGCACCCACCACGAAACCCTCGATGGCAAGGGTTATCCGCGCCGGCTCACGGCGGCCGAGCTCTCCGTGCCCTCGCGGATCATGGCCATCGCCGACATCTTTGAAGCCCTAACCGCCGCCGATCGGCCCTACAAGAAGGGCAAGCCCCTGTCGGTGTGCATCGACATCCTGGCCGGCTTCCGCGACCGCAACCACATTGATCCCGACCTGTTTGAGCTGTTGCTGCGCTCCGGCATCTACCGCACCTATGCCGAGCGCTACCTGCGGCCCGAGCAGATCAACGAGGTTGATATTGAGAAATATCTGCAGAAAAATTAGTTCTGCAGAAAAAATTTAGCCCTGCAGATAGGTGGTCTGACGCAGGCTCGTTTCCAGGTGGGCCATCAGCCGGCGGGCGTCGCTGATGCCCAGCGAGCCTTTGCCGATAGCTGCCTCGCTGGCCACCCGCAGCCGCTCCAGCAGCAGCTCCGGGTTGTGCTCCATCACCTCCAGCACCTCGGCATTGGTGTCCCCCCGCACCACGTGATCGAGCTGGTAGCCGCCGCTGGCCTTGAGCCGGATGTGCACGGCGTTGGTGCTGCCGAACAGGTTGTGCAGGTTGCCCATCACTTCCTGGTAAGCGCCACCGAGGAACATGCCGATCCAGTAGGGCTCCCCTGGACGCAGCTTGTGTAGCTCCAGCAGAGGTTTCACCTGGCCCCGCCCCGAGTGCCCGGCCGGATCGATGAAGCGGGCGATTTTGCCGTCGGAATCGCAGGTGAGGTCGGCGAAGCTGCCCAGGGCTTCTGGTTTTTCGTCTAGGCGGTGGATCGGCAGCACCGGAAACAGCTGGTCGATAGCCCAGGTGTCGGGGGCCGAGCGAAACACTGAGAGGTTGGCGTAGTAGGTGGAGGCCAGGGCTGCTGGCAGGGCCCGTAGCTCTTCGGGGATCGCCGTGGCCGCTGGCAGCCCTTTGAGCCGTTCTGCGATGGCCTGGCAGCAGGCCCAAGTGAGCTGCTCGGCCAGGCCCCGCTCCGGCAGGCTCAGGTAGCCGAGGCGGAAGGCGGCCAGGGCGTCGTGCTTGAACTTGAGGGCGTCGTTCCAGGCCTCCTGCAGGGCCTCGACGCTGGCCTCAGGCGCTGTGATGGCCGCGTAGGTGTCGCGCAGGTTGCGCAGGATCAGGGCCTCGCCCTCTTGGGGTGTGGGCACGGCAGCGGGCAGGCTGCCGGCGCCGAGCACGTCGAACACCAGCACCGAGAAGTGGCTGGCCAAGGCCCGGCCGCTTTCGCTCACCAGGGTGGGCACGGGGATGCCGTGGGGTTCGCAGCACTCCTTCACCGTGGCCACCACGTCGTTGGCGTAGTTCTGCAGCGAGTAGTTGGTGGAGGCGGCGCTGGCGGTGCGGCTGCCGTCGTAGTCGATGCCCAGGCCGCCGCCCACATCCAGGTAGCCCATGGGCGCCCCCAACTTGGTGAGCTCCCCGTAGATCTGGCCGGCCTCCTGCAGAGCGTCCTTGAGCACGGCGATGTCGTTGATCTGGCTGCCCACGTGGAAGTGCAGCAGGCGCAGCTCGCCCAGCAGATCGGCGGCCCGCAGAGCCTCCACCGTGGCCAGCAGCTCGGGGATGCCCAAGCCAAATTTGGCCCGTTCGCCCACTGAGCTGCCCCAGCGGCCGGTGCTGCGGGCTGAGAGCTTGGCGCGGATGCCGATCAGGGGTGCCGCACCCAGCTCGCGGCTGGCAGTGATGATCCGCTCCACCTCATCGGCCTGCTCGATAACCACCACCGGTTGGCGCCCCAGGCGCCTGGCCAGGATCGCGGTCTCGATGTAGCGCTGATCCTTGTAGCCGTTGCAGATCAGCAGCGCCTCGGGGTCGTCGATCAGGGATAGGGCAATAAGTAATTCCGCCTTGCTGCCGGCTTCCAGGCCGAAGTGCCAGCGCCGTCCGCTGCTCACCAGCTCCTCCACCACGTGGCGCTGCTGGTTGCACTTCACCGGAAACACCCCCTGGTAGCGGCCGGCGTAGCCGTACTGGGCGATGGCCCGCTCAAAGGCGCCGTGCAGGCGTTCGAGCCGGTCTTCGAGGATGTCGTCGAAGCGGATCAGCAGCGGCAGGCTCAGATCGCGGCCCTGGAGTTCCTGCACCAGCTCCATCAGGTCGAGGGAGCCGCCCCGGTCGCCCCGGGGCTGCACCATCACGTGGCCGCGATCGCTCACGGAGAAATAGGGATCACCCCAGCGATCCAGCCCGTAGAGGGCGGCGCCGGCGGCGGCTGTCCAGGTGTCGGGGCTCGTCGCGCTCACGGCAGGGGGCTGGTGGGGGGCGGTGATCACGGCACCACTGTGCTTGCCAATGGGCAGGGCCGCCGCAGACGATGGGCCGGATCGACTTCTTCTCCATGGCCGCCGAACGCTCCTTCATTGCCATCAAGCCCGACGGCGTTCAGCGCGGTCTGGTGGGTGAAATCCTCGGCCGCTTCGAGCGCAAGGGCTTCAAGCTGGTCGGCCTTAAGCAGCTCACCCCCAGCCGCGAGCTGGCTGAAAGTCACTACGGCGTGCACCGCGAGCGCCCCTTCTTCGCCGGCCTGGTCGACTTCATCACCTCTGGTCCAGTGGTGGCGATGGTGTGGGAAGGCGATGGCGTCATCGCCAGCGCCCGCAAGCTCATTGGCGCCACCAAGCCCCTCGAGGCTGAGCCCGGCACGATCCGCGGCGATCTGGCTATCAACATCGGCCGCAACGTGATCCACGGCTCCGACGCCCCCGAAACCGCTGAATTCGAAATCGGCCTGTGGTTCCAGCCCTCCGAGCTGAGCGATTGGAGCCCCGCCGATCAGGTGTGGCGCGTTGAGGGCTGATTGGCCAGGCTGGGGGCGCTCTGGGAGTGCCCCACTTCAGCCATGGTCCTGCCGATCACGCTCCATTCCGTCAGCCAGCGCCTGGGCCTTCTAGCTGGGATTGCTCTGGCCCTTTCCGGTTCTGTGGTGCTCGGCACCGTTCCCATGGAGGCGGCGACTCCGGCTCCCCGGGTGGTGGACGTGCCCAGCACGCCGGCCTTCATCAAGCCGCCCCAGGGTGGCGAACGCCCGGCCCGCTCTGGTCAGACCCTGTCCTACGAATCCGTGTTGCGCACCCAGAAGCCCGGGCGGCTGCAGGTGCAGCTTCCCAATGGCCGCAGCTTCCGCCTGGGCGGGGATGCGGTGCTGCGGCTTGGTCGCCAGCGCCTCGATCTGCAGCGCGGCCAAATCATTGCCTGGGTCAATCCGGGCACCAAGGGCGGCGCCCCGCTCACGATCCACACCCGGGTTGCCACGGCTGCGATCGTTGGCACTACGGTTTTTATTGAGGCAAGCGACACCAGCCTGAAGATCTTCAGCTGGGAGGGCGAGGTGGCCTGCACCACCACGGACGGCCAGCGCAAGACCCTGCGCAGCGGTGAGCAGCTGGCCTACGAGAACGGCACCTGGGCCAAAACTCGCCTGACCACTCAGGAAGCCGCCGCACGGCGTCAGAAGAGCATCCTGCTCAATGGCTTCTCTGCCCCAATGGAAACCCTGCCGGTGCTGGAGAGGGAGCTCGGCATCAGCACGCCGGTGTCTACCCGGTGAGGCGACCGCCCTTGTGGGGGCTGGCCCTGTTCGCCGGGCTGCTGCTGGTTCAGCCGGTTCTGCGCCCCTCGCCACCCGGCCAGCTGCTGGTGGCCCTTGATGCGTTCTTGCAGGCGCAACTTTTTCGGCTGCGGGGGGTGCTGCTTGATCCTGGGGCGCCGGTCGTTGTGTCGATCGATGCCGATTCCATCAACCTTGATCGCCTATTCAGCCTGGAGGAACGTCAGGCTTCTCCCCTGTGGCGAACTATGGGGCAGTGGCCCTGGCCGCGGGCGCTGCAGGCTGAGCTGGCGGCCACCGTGCTGGAGCGGGGTGCTCGCCGGGTGGTGTTCAACCTGGTGTTAGCCCAGCCCAGCCGTTTCGGCCCGGGCGATGACGCAGCTTTTCAGCGCCGTTTGGCGCCCTGGCGCTCTCAGCTTGTCTTGGCTGCGTCATCTGCGGGTAGTAGTCAGCAAGACCTGGAGCAGGTGCAGTTGCAAATGCCCCTGTACGCCGGCGTAGCGGTGGGACTGACCAACCTGCTGCAGAGCCCCCAGGGCATTACCGATGCCATCCCCGGCAGTGACTGGATTGCAGCCCATCTGGCTGGCTTCCAATCTCCCCTGCCCCCAGCGCTTGCCTGGGCCGCCAGCGCTCAGGCCCCGCCTACGCCCGTGCGGGGAATCAACTTCCCGGGGCCGGCTGGCACCCTGCATACCGTGCCGGCTTGGCAGCTGCTGGAGCAGCCTGCTGCTTTCTGGCGTGGCCGCACCGTGGTGATCGGTGCCACGGCTGCTGAGCTGGGCGGTCAGCTGGAGACACCCTTCGGTCCCCAGAGCGGCACAGAGGTGCAGGCGGCTGCCCTGGCCAGTGCTCTGGCCGGCACTTCGATTCAGTTTCTGCCCGATCTCGGCCAGCTGGCGTTGTTGTTGAGCTGGGCTGCACTGCTGGCCTGGAGCTTGACGCGGGTGGTCACGGCGCGGCAGGCAACGCTGCTCAGCCTGGGTTGGCTGAGCGCTGCGGCTCTGCTGGCTGCCCTGGTCTGGTGGACTTCCTTTTTGTGGCTGCCCCTGTCAAGTTTGCTGTTGCTGCCGGGTCTCGCAGGGGGATCGCGCAGCGCGGCCTTGGGCTGGCGGGAGGCTCGGGAGCGCCAGGTTTTGCATCAACTGCTCAGCAAACGGATTTCGCCTGCCCTGCTCCAGGACATCTTGCGGGAGCCCGGCCCCGTTTGGACGCAGCTGGGCGGTAAGCGCGCTCGCTGTGTAGTGCTGTTCACCGATCTGGTTGGCTTTACACCCCTCAGCGCCAGGCTTGAGGCGGTGGATTTGTTTGCCCTGCTCAACCGTTATTTCGATGGTCTAGCCCAGGCGGTGATTGCTGAGCAGGGGTTGCTCGACAAGTTCATTGGCGATTCGTTGATGGCGGAGTTTGGCTTGCCCAGCAGCCGAGGCGAAGCGGCGGAGGCTCTAGCGGCGGTGCGGGCTGCCCAGGCGATGCAGCTCAGCTTGGAGCGGCTCAACCAGGAGCTGGAGCTTGCGGGCCAGCCGCCCCTTCGTCATGGCATTGGCATTCATGTCGGTGAGGTGGTAGCCGGCAATCTGGGCTCCTCCCAGCGCATGGAGTACACCGTGATTGGCTCTGCAGTAAACATCGCCAGCCGGCT
>NZ_JAGQCO010000047.1:0-15664 GCF_024346235.1 Cyanobium sp. BA5m-21 | reverse complement strand
AGCCGTGCCGCCGATGGCCAGCTGGCGCACCTGGGGCAGGCTGGCGCGGATGGTTTCCAGGGCTAGATCCAGTTGGGCTCCGTAGCCACTGAATTCCTGGCCCAGGCTCAGGGGCACCGCATCCTGGAGGTGGGTGCGGCCGATCTTGATGATCGCCGCAAAGGCCTCGGCCTTTGCGGCCAGAGCGGCGCGCAGCGCCTCCACGGCGGGCAACAGGGTGCGCTCCAGCTCAATCGCCACGGCCACATGCAGGGCCGCGGGGAAGGTGTCGTTGCTGGATTGGCTGAGGTTCACATGGTCGTTGGGGTGCACCGGGCTCTTGCTGCCCAGCACCCCACCGGCGGCTTCGATCGCCCGATTGGCGATCACCTCGTTGACGTTCATGTTGGTTTGGGTGCCGGAGCCCGTCTGCCACACCTTGAGCGGGAATTCAGCGTCGAGGCGGCCGGAGGCCACCTCCTCGGCAGCCGCCACGATTAGGGCGGCCAGCTCGGGAGTGAGCTTGCCCTTGGCCATATTCACCTCGGCGCAGGCTGCCTTGAGCGCTCCGAAGGCGTGCAGCACCGCCAGGGGCATGGCCTGGCCGAAGGGGAAATATTCGATTGAGCGCTGGGTCTGGGCGCCCCAGTAGTGCTGCTCGGGCACCTCGATGGTGCCCATGCTGTCGCTTTCAAGGCGGCCCATCAGCGGCTCACCACCTCGGAATTGAGTTCGTTGAAGCTCTCGGTGGTGCTGGTGGTGCCCCCCTCGGGTAGGGGGATGCCGGTGGCCTGGCTGACGGCGGCATTAATGGCATCGACGCTCACGGCGCCCTGCTCATCGAAGACAACCTGCCCCTCGCTGTTGAACACCACCACCTGGGGGATCAGGCCCGACCAGTAGTGGGCCGGATCGCTGGGGCCGGTGTCGGGCCGGTTTTGGAGTGGATCCGTAACCAGCGGAATCAGCTCGATGTTGTTGAGCCACACCCGCTGCAGCTCCGAGACCACGGCCGAGAATTGCTTGCTGGCTGCGTCGTCGTCGAGGTAGTAGACGACAACGGTGGTGCGGTGGTCGGCCAGGGCTTTGGCAAGGCTGCTTCGGGGCGGCACCAGGGAGCCGTTGCCGGCGTAGAGGGCGTAGATGTTGCCGTCGTAGCTGTTGCTTGTGAGCGAGGCCTGGGCTGGGTGGCTACCTAGGCCCACCAGGCCCGCCGCCAGCAGCAGCCCCAGGGCGGAACTGAGCAGGAGTCGCAGGAGGTGCTCAAGGGTTGAGGCCCGTGCCCCGATCCCCTGTTGCCCGTTTTTATTTCGCCCCATGCCGGCTTGCAAGCTCGAATAAAGCCATTGTGAAGGGGCGTCAGCTGCGGCCCACGCCCTTGGCGATGCCCCGGCCCATGCCCTGGGCAATACCCCGGCCCACCAGGCCAATGGCCCGGCCCAGCACCCTGGTGAGCAGCACCACCACCAGATCGCCGAGGCCTCGCAGTAGGCCCTGCACCTGGGGAGCCAGGGCATCGCGGCTTTCCAGCGCCAGGGTCACCAGTTGCTGCAGCCAGCCCAGTTGGCGCAGTTCAGCGTCGCGGGGTTCGGTGAGCTCCTGGCAGCGGATGGCACCATCGTGCAGGCAGTAGAGCCGGCGACGGCTTTCATAGAGGCTGATTGGCCGCTCCACCCAGCTGCTCCAACGCAGTTGGGCATTGAGCTGGTTGCGCAGCCGCTCCAGGTTGCGGGTGGCGAGCAGCTCGGGCTGGAGCAGGTAGCGACGCAACTCGGGCCAGCCGGCGCAGCTGGCCAGCAGCTCGGCACTCACCAGTTCGGCGCTGCGCACCAGCCAGTTGCTCACTAGTAGTTCGAGATAGAGCACGGCCCGCGGTTCGTCGGCGGCCAGCAGCTGGCCATCCACCAGCAGGGGCTGGGCCCGCACCAGGGAGGCCAGCATCGGCTGGGCCTCGGGAAGCTCCGGGTCGCGGCCGGTCAGATCGCTGCTGCGAAGCAGGCTGTCGGCTACCGGCAGCAGGCTGCCTTCGCAGGGCAGCTGCACGTAGGAATTAACCAGGCTGCGCATGGCCTGCTGGCGCAGCTCGGGCTGCCACTGCTCCCAGCGCTGCTGCAGGGGAGCGGGGTCGGCAAGTAGCCGCTGGCGCAGGCTGTCTAGTTGGCACAGCAGGGCCAGCAGCAGGTCGCGCCGCCGCTCGGGGCTGAGGCCCTCCAAGGCCAGCAGCTGGCCGCTTTGGTTGCTGAGCTCGGCACCACTGCCGGCCTCGAGCCGCTGACGAATGGCGCGCCAGATGCCATCGGCACTGCGCTGCTGCAGGGTGATCGCCAGCACGGGCTCCGGGCTGCTGGGGCAGGGATCGGGTGCGCCCCAGGCCACACTCAGCGGCCCCCAAAGCAGCAGCAGCAGCTCGCGGGCTGTCGAGAGTTCGCGCAGGCGGCCCTGCAGCACCAGCAGCAGCACCAGGTTGGTGGGCGGCGGCGTCAGCAGGCGCTTGATGGCAGCTAGGTCTGCGTCGATCTGCTGCAGGCCGCTGATCAGCAGCCACTGGCCCAGGCCGAGGGCCGGGCTGGCTGCTGGGCGGTGGGAGCCGCTGCCTGCCGCTGCTGCCAGTACGCGCCCGCCCTTCAGCAGGGTTGCGAGGGCCGCCAGCAAATCCTGGGGTTCGGGCGATTCGAGGATTCCAGCCGCCGGCAGCTGCAGCAGGGCATCACCGCCCAGGCCATGGGCCGGCGGCAGCAGCAGCAGCAGCGGGGCCGGCTGCCAGCGCTCCTGCAGGCGCAGCAATTCTTCGGCCAGGCGCCCGCCCTGGAGGTCGCTGCTGCTGGCCTGCCAGATCACCAGTTGGGGCAGCCCTTGCAGCTGCTCTGGTCGCTCAGCGACGCTGTAAAGCCCCGCCTGAGCCGTGAGCAGGCGGGTGAGGCCATCGCGCAGCAGCGGTTCGGCAAACAGCAGCAGCTGCGAACTCACGGGTTTGGCGAACTCATGGGTTTGGCGATGGCATGCGCCAAAGGTACCGATGCTGGAGCGGAATCTCCAGTCCTGGGTGGGCGAAGGGATTCAGCTGCGGCGCCGGCCGGTGAGATGCAGGGTGTAGGTCTCGATGGCGAAGCCGGTGTGGCGCTCGATCTGGTCGAGCAACTCGCGCGGCAGCTCGACGTCTAGGTCTTGGATAGCGCCTGATTGCGAGCAGGTGAGGTGGCTGTGGGGATCGCTGCGATAGCCGTAGAGCCGGCCGCTAGCCCGGTCGAGGCATTCGATTACGCCAGCGGTCTGCAGGGCTTCGAGGTTTTGATAAACAGACGTGTGGCCGATGTTGCGGCCCAGGTTGTTGAGCTTTTCAAAAATGTCGCGGGCGCTGAGATGGCTCTTCTCAACCCAAAGCAAATCGAGCACCATGCGGCGCTGGCGGCTGAGCCTCATGCCCAGGTCGCGGCAACGCTGGTAGACGTCATCTACGCAGGTTGATGAATTGGTTGGGGGAAGGGCGCCGGCGTTCACGCGACACGCCTCAAATCAGACTCAATCTGTTATAGGGCAGGTCGCAAGCGATCCGCTTTTGCCATCGCGGCAGCCTTACATCGCTAGCTGCATCAGCTGACCGTTGCCTGAGCCGAGCTGGTGAATGTTTAATTCTTGCAAGGCGTACCAGTAAGTGGCGGTGTTGACTGCAACCACTGGCTTGCCCAGCTCCTGTTCCAGCTGCTCCACCAGGGAGGTGGCCACCAAGTTGGTGCCCACCTGCAACAGGCAATCCACGCTGCTATGGTCCACCGCACGAAAGGCTGCCCGGATCTGCTCGGCGCTGATTCTCGCCGAAAACACCTTGCCCTTTTGCGCGGAGGCCAGGCACTCCATGGCCTGAACCTCAAAGCCCTCGCTCTGAAAGTGGTTGAGCACCGCAGCGTTGGCCTGCTCGGGGAAGGGATTGACGATGCCTAGTCTTTTGCAGTTTAGGGCTCTCAGGGCGGCGCTGACCGCTTCGGTGGCGGTGCTGACCGCCACACCTGTGGCCTGCTCCAGGCTGGCTTTCAAATGGCGGGCTACCGCCGCCGCCTGCGGCATGTATTCCGGCGAATAACCAAGCACCAGGTGATCCGGTTCGCAGGCTCCTACCATGGCGATGGCAGGCTCCATCAAGGCCAGAAGGCGCTCTGGGCTGGCGGGCAGCTCGGGGAAGGGGAAGCGGAAGGTGTGGTTGGTCACCCCCGGGGGCTGAAGCGAGGCCAGATCCGGTTCCACCATCGTGTTGGTGGAGGGCACCAATACCGCCAGCACGGCGCGCGTTCCCAAGGCGTCGGTCAAGGTGAGCTGGGCGCAGATTCAGGCCATCATCGAGGCACTGGTTGGATCCTGCAGGCGGCCCTCATCGATGGCCTGCAGGGCTTCAGCTAGATCCACCCTTCCGTCGTAGATGGCCCGGCCCACGATCACCCCCTCCACCCCTAGGGGCGCCAGGCTCAGCAGCGACAGCAGGTGCTCCAGGTTGCCGATGCCGCCGGAGGCGATCACCGGCACGGCGCTGGCCTCGGCCATCGCCCTCAGGGCTTCGAGGTTGGGGCCAGCCAGGGTGCCGTCTGTGGCGATGTCAGTGCTGATGATTGCGGCGATGCCGCTGGCGCAGAAGCGCTGGGCTAGGGCGGTGGCTTCAGTGCTGCTCTCTTCGATCCAGCCGCGGGTGGCCACCTTGCCGTTTTTGGCGTCAATGCCCACCACGATCCGGCCGGGATAGCGCGATGCCAGCTCATCGACTAATTCGGGTTGCTCAAGAGCCACGGTGCCGAGGATGACCCGATCCAGTCCGAAGCTCAGCAGCTCCTCGGCCCGTTCGGCGCTGCGCACCCCACCCCCCAGCTGCACGGGGATGCTGAGGGCAGTGGTGATCGCCTTCACGGCCGCATCATTGACCGGTTGGCCGCTGCGGGCGCCATCTAGATCCACTAGGTGCAGCCGCCTGGCTCCCTGTTGCTGCCAGCTGAGGGCCTGGGCCACTGGGTCGTCGGAGAAGCGCGTTACCTGGTCGTAGTCGCCCTGGTGCAGCCGCACGCAGTGGCCATCGAGCAGGTCGATGGCGGGAATTATCTGCATGGCTGCTGGAGGCAATTGCTGCCAGCCAGGCTGCCAGAGCTGCCGGTTGCGCAGCTCACTTAGCGGCACCACCAACCGAAAGCCCCGCTCCAGCACCGCCTGGAGTTCCACGGCCCGTTCCGCGCCCTGGCCCCGCTCTCCCAGCAGGGAGAAGTGGCGATAGCCGCGGCTGCCGGCGGGCCACGACGTGATGGTGGCGGGCTGGGCGGTGTAGGCCTTGGCCAGACGCATCACAAAAAGAGGCAAACCAGAACCAAAGTGTGGTTTACGGCGCCGTCTTGGCAGTCAAAATTAGAAGCTCCGTCTGTGCGCCCGATGGCCCGAGTTCGACAAGCCTCCTTTGCAGGCGGAATCGGCAGGAGTGCCGTCAGGGTTTTCGCCTGCTTAGGCGTCGCTGCAGGAGCAATGTTGATGCCCGTCAGGGCGGAACCGGCCAAAACGGCCCTGCGTTTTGTGCTGGTTCCGAAGGTCAGTCACCCCTGGTTTGAGGAGGTGCGACTGGGAGCCTTGGCGGCGGCCCGCATGATTACCAGCCAGACCGGCCGGCCGGTGACCGTGGACTACCAGCCCCCGGCCCAAGCCACGGTGGAGCAGCAACAAGTGATCCTCAGCCGGGCTATCAATTCCAAGGCCGATGGAATTTTCATCGATCTGCTCGATGCCAACCGCCTAACTCCCCTGCTTGTCCGCGCTCGGGCTGAGGGGATTCAGCTGGCGATTTTCGATTCCGAAGCACCGGCCGGCTTGCCGATCACCAGCGTTGGCAACGACTACTGCAAGCAGGCCCAGCTTGCCTCTGAGCGCCTGGTGAAGCTGCTGGCAGGTCGTGGTGAGGTGGCAATCATGCAGGGCGTTCCCACGGCGCCAAACCACGCGATTCGATTTCGCTGCCATCAGGAGGTATTCCGCCGCTTTCCCGCCATCCAGGTGGTTGCCACCCCCAGCGATCAAGACTCCATCGCCACCGCCGAGCAGCAGGCTCTAGCCACGATGAAGGCCCATCCGGCGCTGCGGGGCTGGGTGGCTAGCGACGCCAGCGGGCCGATCGGCATCGGCCGTGCCATCGCCAGCCTGGGGGCCCAGGGTCGTGTGCAGGCCGTCGGCATTGATGATCTGCCCGAGCTGGTGGGCCAAATACGCAGCGGCGTGGTGAACTCCAGCGTGGCGACCAAGCCGAGGGCCCAGGGCTACTGGTCGATCTTGTCCCTTTGGCAGCAGACGCTGGCGGCGCCACCGATCGAGCGGATCGACACGGGCATCACGGTGGTGGAGTAACCGCCAGCTAGCCGGGGGTTTGAATGGCCCCCAGTTTCGCCTCCAGTGGGCAGCAGCATGAACATCCTGGTGATGGGCGGCACCCGCTTCGTGGGCAAACCGCTGGTGGAGCGGCTGCAGGCTGAAGGCCATGCCCTCACCCTGTTTACCCGTGGCAACAAGCCTGCGCCGGCTGGGGTGGAGCACCTGATCGGCGACCGCAGCACTGCTGGGGGGCTGGAGCCGCTGGTGGGTCGCAGTTTTGATGTGATCGTCGATAGCTCGGGCCGCAGCCTTGAGGATTCCCGCGCTGTGATCGATCGCACCGGGCCTCCGGCCCATCGCTTTGTGTATGTGAGCTCGGCCGGCGTCTATGCCGACAGCGAGCTTTGGCCCCTCGATGAAAACAGCCCCGTTGATCCCGCCAGCCGCCACGCTGGTAAGGCTGAAACGGAAGACTGGCTGCGCAGCGAGGGCATCGCCTTCACCAGCTTTCGGCCCACCTACATCGTGGGGCCGGGCAACTACAACCCTGTAGAGAGCTGGTTTTTTGATCGAATCGTGCATGGCCGGCCTGTGCCCCTGCCCGGTGATGGCAGCACGATCACCCAGCTGGGCCATGTGGCAGACCTAGCCGCCGCCATGGCTCGCTGCATCGAGGTGGATGCCGCCGCCAATCGCATCTACAACTGCACCGGCAGCCAGGGCGTCACCTTCCGAGGCTTGGTGCAGGCAGCGGCCCGGGCGGCCGGCAAGGAGCTCGCTTCTGTGGAAATCCGCAGCTTCGATCCCGCTGCTCTCGATAAAAAAGCCCGCAAGGCCTTCCCGCTGCGCCTGGCCCACTTCCTCACCGACACCACCCGGGTGCGGCGCGAACTGGCCTGGGAGCCGGCCTTTGACCTTGATGCCACCATCGCCGACAGCTACACCAACGACTACGCCCTGCGGACTCCCACCAGCCCCGATTTCTCCGCAGACGAGGCCTTGATCGGCTGAGCTCCCTTGCCGCAGGTGTGAGGCCTATTTCCATAGGCTCCTGCCATGAACTGGACTACCGACTCCATTCCCAATCAGGACGGACGCTTGGTCCTGATCACCGGCGCCAACAGCGGCCTGGGCCTGGAAACGGCTCGGGCGCTTGTTGCCAAGGGCGCCACCGTGGTGCTTGGCTGCCGCAGCCTGCCCCGGGCAGAGCTGGCCAAGGATGAATTACAGGCAGCGGCCGCTAGCGGGGGTGGTGCCCTTGAGCTGCTGGACCTTGATCTTGCCAGCTTGGCTTGCGTTCGCCGTGCAGCTGCGGAATTTGCCGATCGCTACGGCCGATTGGATCTGCTGATCAACAACGCCGGCCTGATGGCCCTGCCGCGGCAGCTCACCCCCGACGGCTTCGAGATGCAGCTGGGTGTGAACCACCTGGGCCATTTCGCCCTCACCCTGGCCCTGCTGCCGCTGCTATCAGACCGCCCGAATGCCCGGGTGGTGAGCGTGACCTCAGGGGCCCAGTATTTCGGCCGGATTGCTTTCGACGATCTGCAGGGCGAGCGCCGCTACGACCGCTGGGCTGCCTACGGACAGAGCAAGCTCGCCAATGTGATGTTTGCCCTAGAGCTGCAGCAGCGGCTGCGCGATCAGGGCCAGGCCGTGTTGTCGCTGGCGGCCCATCCGGGCTTTGCCCGCACCAATCTTCAGCTGGCCTCAGTTGCTGCCAACGGCTCGTGGATTGAACCCCTGGCCTACCGGCTGATGGGCCCGCTGTTGCAGAGCGCGGCCATGGGAGCGTTGCCCCAGTTGTTTGCCGCCACCGCACCCGAAGCCACCCCAGGCGGCCACTACGGACCAAATCAGTTTGGTGGCATGCGGGGCTGGCCCACCGAGGTGCGCATTGCCCCCGCGGCCCTCGATGCCGATCAGCGCCAGCGGCTCTGGCAGCGCAGCGAGGAGCTCACTGCTTTAGGGCTTGCGTAGGTAGCCCCAGGCCGAGCTCAGCGCCAGCAGCAACGACGGCCAGAACAGCCAGAAGCCAGCGGTCTGGAATGCTGCCGCCAGTCCGAAACCCCAGCCGTTGGGCCAGAGCAGCAGCAGCAGGCTGGCGAATTGCAGGATCGTTTTGAGCTTGCCGCTCCAGGAGGCCGGGCCGCCGCTGGCTTCAGCGGCGCGCCAGCCAGAAATAAGTAGTTCCCTGGCCAGCAGCAGCCAGATCGCCCACAGGGGCAGGATCCCCTCCGCTCCAAGCCACAGCAGCGGCGCGCTGATCAGGATTTTGTCGGTGAGGGGATCGAGGCGGGCTCCCCACACCGAGCCGCCGCCGGCCCGGCGTGCCAGGGCGCCATCGGCCCAGTCGCTCAAGCCGCCCAGTAGCAGCAGCCACCAGGCCAGGGCTGGTTGGCCCCCCGCCAGGGCAACGATCAGCGGTAGTCCCAACACAGCCCGGGCCACGGTGAGGCCGTCGGCCAGTTGGCGTATCCGTTGCGTCGCCATCGTGTCTGCCGTGCTCGGCCCCAGAATGGCTCCAGTCGTCTTGTTTGGCCCGTGGTGCAACAGCTGGTTTCCGCCGTGATGTCTGCACCGGTGTTGAGTGTCACAGCGGACAGTCCCCTGCAGGAGGCCGTGCAGTTGATGAGCGAGCACCACATCAGCGGTTTGCCGGTGGTGGATGGCAGTGGCGCCCTGGTGGGCGAGCTCAGCGAGCAAGACCTGATGGTGCGCGAAAGCGGCTTCCAGCCCGGCCCCTACGTGATGCTGCTCGATGCGGTGATCTACCTGCGCAATCCGCTCAACTGGGACAAGGAGGTGCACCAGGTGCTCGGCAGCACCGTGGGCGAGGTGATGGGCCAACACCCCCACAGCTGCAGCGCCGAGCTGCCCTTGCCGGCGGCGGCTGGCCTGCTGCATGAGCGCAGCACCCAACGTCTGTTTGTGCTGGATGGCGAGCGCCACCCGGTGGGTGTGCTCACCAGGGGCGATGTGGTGCGAGCCCTGGCGGCAGCGGGCTGAAGCAGGGGTATCAGCCGATCAGGGCTCTGGCACTGGCAGGCCCGGTGGTGGCGGCGCTCCCGGCAGGGGAGCCCCTGTGGTGATCTGGCCCGTGGGGCCGACCGCCGAATCCAATGGTGCTTCCGCCGGTTCGGCGCCCTCCAGTTCGGCGGCCCCTGGCGCTCCTGGATCCGCTGGCGAGGCGTACCCGTCCGCGGCCGCGGCTCCCTCCTCAGGCAGTTCTACGCCTTCTGGCAGTACCAGGGGCTGGGAGAGGTCGGATGGCAGGCCGAGGGTCTCGAACTCCACCCCGGTGATCGCCGGGCTGTCGGCGGCTTGCTCCTGGCGCTGGCGCAGGGCCAGGGGGTCCGCGCTGATCGGCGGCTCCCGCAGGGGGGCCTTGGCGTTGGCCCGCAGGGGATCCCGGGGACCACGAGGGGCCCAGATCAGCTGGGCGATGGGTTCCACCCCCTGCTCCATTAGCCGGTTGAAGCCGGCCAGGGCCCGGTCCACCAGTTGCCCGCCGAGGGTTTGGCCGCACTGGAAGGGATTGCCGCAGCCCTCCGCCGCCGTTCGCCCCGCCATGCTGGCCAGCAGCGACCCCTGCAGGGTGGTGCTGCGTCGGCTCAGCCGCAGCAGGTAGGGCACGTGCACAAAGCTGGTGGCGCCACCGCTGATCCAGTTGGCGTCAGCCGCGCTGAAGCCCTTTTTGCCGGGGATGATGAAACGGCTCTTGGAGGCGTGGTCGGGCAGGTAGGCGGCCCGCAGCCCGCGCTGCCGCGCCAGGGAGCGGGTCTGCTCGAGGGTGAGGCCATCGCGGCTCATCAGCACCTCCAGCCGGCCGTCGGGGCGCAGGCCGATCACCATGCGGATCCTGGGTAGGAAATAGCGGATCTGCTGGCCCATCGAAATGCTGTAGGCACCGCGATAGCTGGCCGGCGGCCGCTCCAGGTCGTTGTAGACGCTGTGAAGCCCGCCGATGAAGCTGTCGTAGCGCTGGGCGCGATCGGCCGTCAGCTCGCCGAAGCCGAAGTCGACGCCCCCATCGCGGCGGATGCCCACAAAGGCCCGCTGGCGGGCAGCGGTGCGGTTGCGGCCGCGCCAGATGCGATCGCCCAGCTTGAGATCGCCCAGCGGCACCGTGATTTCCCGCCCGCCCGCATCGACGTGGCGCTCGTACATCGGCCCCGAAAAGAAGGCCAGGGCCTGGCTGTCGGCGTAGGCCTCCTGTTCCCGATCCCAGCCCTCCAGCAGGTCGATCTGCACGGCACGGGGATCGAAGTCGAGGGCATAGGTGCTGTCGTCCGGCTGGTAGCGGAACGGTTGGTCGTCGGCGCGGGTGAGTAGGGGTGCTCCGGCCCGGGGGCCGGACCCGGGCAGCGGTGGGGCAATGGCCACCAAAAAGGTGAGAAAGCCTGCCGGCAGAGCCACCGTGAGCATCCGCTTGTATCGCCACAACGGGCGGCGGGGCCTGGGGCTCAGGCGGCCCGATTGCTGCTGGGGGGTGCTTGCGTCCAATCCACGACGGCGCCGTCGGCCACCAACCAGATCCGATCACGTTGGGAGCAGGGATGGCCTCCCGTCAAGAGCCCGAAGGCTGGCATGGCTAAGCGCTCACTGGCTTCGCAATAGCTGAAGCATGGCAGCCGCAGCCGATCGGTACCCCGGCCCACCACTGCCACTGGATGCAGGTGGCCGCAGAGGTTGAGCATGCCCGCCCGCGGCTCTGGAATGTGGCTCAGCCACCAGGGGCCTAGGGCTTGGGAGGGCTCCTGCGGCAGCCCCTCGATCCAGCTGCCCTGCTCATGGTTGCCGCCGATCAGACGCAGCGGGCAGCCCAGCAGCTCCGGTAGGGCAGTCAGCTTGGCGCGGAGTTCGCCGGTGAGCCCTAAGCGGCTGTGGATCAGGTCTCCCAGTACCACCACCTGCTGGGGCTCCAGCTGATGGGCCAACTCCAGGAGCCCATTGAGGGTCGCGCCGTCGCCATCGCTGGGCAGGGGAATGCCATGGGCCTGGAAGGTTTCCGCCTTGCCTAGATGCAAATCCGCCACTAATAAATTTCGGCGCTGGGGATCCCATGCCGCCTTGGCTCCCAGCAGCTGCAGCCGCTGGCCCCGCCAGTCAAAGCTGACGCTTGTTGCAGCAGCGCTTCGTGCCGAGTTCAAGCCCTGCCCATGCCGCGTTGGTAGGCCGGCCGGGCCTGGGTGGCGGCAATCGTGGCCTGCACGTTGGGGTAGGGAGTTAGGTCGATCTGGGGGAAGAAGATCGGGAGATAGGCCAGGTAGGCATTTACGGCGCAGTCGGCAACGCTCCAGGCTGGATCGCCCCAGGGCCCTGCCAGCAGGGAGCGGCCGCCTGCCAGCAGCCCATCGAGCACCCCCATCAGCTGCGGGAATTCCCGCTCCCGGTTGCTAGGCACAAACAGCGCCACGGCCAGGGTGGCATTGGCAAACAGGATCCACTGGTTTGCCAATGCCCGCTGGGCTGCCACCTCAGCTGCCGTGCCAGTGAATTCGTTGGCGTGGTGATCGGCCAGATGCAGCAGGATTGCGCCGCTTTCAAACAGCTGCAGCGGTTTGCCGCCTGGTGCGCGCAGGGTCTCATCCACCAGCGCTGGCACCTTGGCGAAGGGGTTGATGGCACAAAAGTTTTCTCTCTTGTGCTCGCCTGCCTCCATGTCGAGTTGAATCCAGTCGTAGGCAATCCCCTTCTCCTCTAGATACCAGCGGGGCATGGAGGCGCGGCTGCGGGCGCCGCCATAGAGCTTCAGGGTCATGGATTGGTGCTGAGTTGCTTAGGAGTTGCGGCAGAGCCGTTGGATGTCGGGGATGCGATAAAGGCTGTTGATGTCGCTGGGCTGAGCCTCGGCCAGCTTTGTGTTCTTGGTGAGACCGTTGCTTGCCCCAAGCCGGTTGGCGATGCTCGCCTTTTCTGCACCTCGGGCTGAGCGCCATTGGGCGCAGAGCTCGAGGTTGCCAGGTGCCGATGGAGCAACCAGCAAAAATGACATCAGAAGGTGGATGGCTTTGACCCTTCAGCGGCGATAATTGTTGCAGTAATAGACGCGTCAGCTATGACCATCGCCTTGTTGATTGCCCTTGCTGGTTCCTTGGCCCTGATGGCTTTGATCGTCAAGCGTCTGGAGCAGGCCTGAGCTAGCGGGTGCCTGAGGCTGGGAGGCACGACTCAGCTGCACAGGATTGGTTTTTGCCCGCTTAGCTGTGTACATGGAGTTATCCGCTGCTGCCAGCAGCTCCTCGCTTGTGTTGCCGTGCTCCGGAAAGCGGGCGACGCCGACGCTGGCCGAAATCGCAATGGCCCTGTCCAGACCGAGGAAGGGGGCAGGGGGCTCGGCTGGCCTCCACCAGTTTCCAGCCCATCTTCAGTACCAGTTCGCCCACCTTGTGGCCGAACTGGTCGTTTACAGACTTGAAGCCGTCGAGATCGAGGTAGAGCAGGGCCACACCGCGGCCATGGCGCTTGGCTAGGGCGAGATGGCGCTCCAGCTGCTCCATCAGCATCGAGCGGTTTGCCAACCCGGTTAGGATGTCGTGCTGAGCCATGAAGTGCACGGCCTGCAGCATGCCTACGTAGTACTGGGGCTCGAGGCTCTCGTCGCGCACCGTGGAGATGTTGAGGTGATGGCATCTGATCTCACCGCTGAGTACCAGGTTCCAGATGTCGCCCTTCCAGAAGCCCTTGTGGAGCACCTCATCCCACATCCGCTTGTAAAAGGCGTTGTCATGCCGGCCGGATTTGAGCAGGTTGGCCCCCTGCCCTTTGATTTCACTAATGCGGTAGCCGGTGAGCTGGGTGAAGGCGTTGTTGGCCATCAGGATCCGGGGATCAGCCCTCACGGCGGTATTCCTGACAACAATCAAACGCTAGCCATGGCGCCTTCGGCGCGCTCGGCTGCCGTAGGAGGAACTGAATGAGAAAAATCTGCAGCTAAGATTGGATTAGCAAAGCTTTTAGTCCATGCTGACCGAAGTTAATCCTGGATTTCATGTTTGGCACGTCTGGTGTGATCATCAAGGGGTGAGTCATCAAATGAAGGAGTGGTTGGATGATTTTAAGCTGATCGCATTTATCCAGGGAATGCCAAGTGTTTGGCAGTCTGGTCCCCGCGATGATGCAACCGGTGTTGTGTTTTTATCTCTGGTGCCTGGTCAAGAGTATGAATGGCATGAAAACCCTGTGCTTCAGTGAATCGTGCCAATTGTGGGTCGCTGGTTTGTGACAACGATGGATGGCGTGCGGGTAGAGATGGGGCCCGGCGAGATATCGTTTGGTGCTGATCAGAACTGTCGACTTATTGAAGGTCGTAGAGGTCATCTTTCTGGAGCTGTGGGCTCGGAACCTGCGGTGATCATGTTGATCCAGGTGGCCTCGAATCCGTTCGGAGTTGTTTGAGAGGGGTTGATCAAGATCGATAGAAACTAGGGATGTTCTGGGTAACCCAGTTCGCCCTCGGTGTTGGGATCTTTGATGTATCACCTCCCCTCAGCTGCCCCTGCGTCTTTGATCAACCGCTGAAGCCTGTCCAGCAGCGACTCATTACTCATGCGGTTGTTTAGGCGCTCTGCCAGTAAGGGGAAGGCCAGCGGGCCGGGCCGGGCGGTGCGCTCCAGCTGCAAACTGCATCGCTGCAGCCGCTGCAAGGCCAGGGTGATCCGGGGCAGATCCAGCTGGTCGGTGAGCACTTCCGATCTGGCCTGGGCCAGGAGGCGGTTGGCAGGTTCGTGGCGGCTGAACACGTCGTAGAGCAGGGCGGCGCTGATCTGCAGTTGACCGCCGGATTTGGACTGGCCGGGGTAGCCGTTCAGCACCAAGCCGCTGATCTGGGCAATGGCGCGGAAACGCCTCCGGCATAGCTCTGAGAGGTTGATTGCCTGCTCCAAGTCGTCCTTGAGATTGGTGGCGTCGAGCAGTTCTTCGGCATGTAGCTCAAATAACTCTTCAAATGGATAGTTTTTTGGCGCTAGCAGTTCAAAGCCGTAGTCGTTTACCGACACCGTGATCGTGCTGGGCTGGTGGCGGGCCAGGCGCCAGGCCCAGAGAAAACCCAGGCCCTCGTGTACAAAGCGCCCATCAAATGGATAGGCATAGAGGTGGCTGCCCTCACGGCTGTTACACACCTCCACCAGTAATTCGTGTTGCCTTGGCAGCCTTGAGAGCTGCACCTGGCGCTGAAGCAGGGGCTCCAGGGCCATAAGTTCGGGGCTATCGAGCTTGGCGTCCCCCGCCAGGGCGCGGGCGCAACGATCCACTTCGGCGCGCAGGTGCTGGCTGAGCAGGTCGGAAAGGGCCATCTGGCCGCCAGACCAGGCGGGCACGGTGCTGCTCTTTTTGGAGCTGGCCTTCACCTGGGCCGTCATCTCCCGCAGCCGCACAAACTCCAGCTGCCGGCCGGCAAAGAAGAACACATCGCCGGCCTTGAGCCGGCCGATGAAGGCCTCTTCCACATGGCCGAGCACGGCGCCGCGCACAAAGCGCACGGTTACGGCCCGATCGGCGGTGATGGTGCCGATGTGCAGGCGATGCATTCGGGCGATCGCCTTTTCCTTCACCAGATAGAGATCGCCCTCGCGCTCGAGCTTGCGGTAGCGCGGATAGGCACCAAGGCAGTCGCCGCCGTGCTCGAGGAAGCGCAGGCACCACTGCCAGTCGCTATCGCTGAGCTGGCGGTAGCTCCAGGCGGTGCGGACCGTTGCCAGTGCCTGCTCCGGTTCGAATCCCGGGCCGCAGGCCAGGCTGGTGAGGTGCTGCAGCAGCACGTCGATCGGTGCCGTCGGTGGTCGGCGCGCCTCTACCAGCCCCTCGCTTAGGCCCCGCCGCAGGGCGCTCAGCTCCAGCAGCTCTAAGGCGTGGGTGGGCATGAACAACACCTGGGAGGTGCCGCCGGGGAGGTGGGCGCTGCGGCCAGCTCGCTGCAGCAGCCGGGCCACATTTTTGGCAGAGCCGATCTGCACCACGCGTTCCACCGGCTGGAAATCCACGCCCAGATCGAGGGAGCTGGTGCACACAACCCAGCGCAGGGCTCCTGCTTTCACCCCAGCTTCGATCGCTTCGCGCTCGGCCCGGTCGATGGCGCTGTGGTGGAGCGCTAACGCGTGTTCCATCTCCGGGCAGGCGTAGCGGAGGCACTGGTGCCAGCGCTCGGCCTGGTTGCGGGTGTTGGTGAACAGCAGGGTGGAGACGCCGGGCTCCAGGGCCGCCACCAGATCTTCATAGCGGCGCAGGCCGAGGTGGCCGGCCCAGGGAAAGCCGTCGATCGTCTCGGGCAGCAGGCTACGGATCTCCGTGGCCCGGGCAATCGGTGCGGTGATCAGGCGAGGTTCGCTGGCGGCACCCAGGGCGCTGCGGGCGGCCT
>NZ_JAGQCO010000046.1:0-17026 GCF_024346235.1 Cyanobium sp. BA5m-21 | reverse complement strand
GTCACCACCACCAGGGCAAAGCCCAGCACCTGCAAGGTATCGAGGCTGCGCTGGTTGATCACCTTGTCGATGATCACCTGAATCAGCAGGGGGTTGGCCAGGCTGAACAGCTGCACCACAAAGGAGGCGATCAGCACCTGGGTGAGGATGCCGCGGTAACGCTGCAGAGCTGGCCAGAACCAGGCAAAACCAAAGCGCTGCTCGGGGGTGGCAGAACTGCGCTCAAGCAGCAGCACATCGATGCCATCGGGAAAGGCCTCGGGAAGCTGGTCGGGGGAGAGCTCCACCCAACCCTGCCGCGGGGAGGCCAGCAGCAAACCGCGGGCATTGGCGCCCCGAACCACAGCGAAACCTCCCTGCCAGGGGATCAGGGCTGGGGTCTGCAGGCGAGTGCCCTGGTTGGCAGGCACCCGCACGCCGCTTACGTGCAAACCCATCATCGCGGCGAGATTGCCGCAGAGCTGCAGGTCCGGCGTCTGGCCGCGGCGCAACACATCGCGCAAGATCTTCTCGATAGCGTCGCGGCGGAAGGGCAGCTTGAGCTCCGCCGCCAACATCTGGAAACAGGCGAGGGTTTCCTCAAGGGGACCATTGCCGCGCAGTAGCTGCAGGGCCGTACGATCCCGCTGGCCTAGATCAAGGGCTGAAGCCAAAGGCGGATTGGAGCCGCCAGGTTGGCCGGAGCTGCCAGAGCCCTCCGGCATTAGCTCGGCTTCCAGCACTGGAGCTACCGGCGCCAGCAGCTCCGCAGGCAGGGCGATCAGGCGTGGCGCTAGTGGTGGGGAGGCGGCAGGCACACCCTGGCGGGGATTAATCGCTGCCCCGAGGGGGTGATCGATCAGGTTGTGGCTAGCGGCCAGCAAGCTGAACTCAATCGGCAGGGCGGCTAGGACCGCAGGCTCAGGCGGAACCAGTCGGGCCTGGGGGCGGGCCTGATCCAGCAACTCCTGGAGCGAAGTGCCTGCCTGGGGGTGCTGCTCAAGCAGCAGGGCCAGTAGGGCTGCTAGTTCAGCGGTGAATAGATGGGAGCTACACCACTGGGCGAAGGAGGGTTCGCTGGTCAGCAGCTCCAGGATCATGGAATCGGCCAGCACCAGGGCCTCCACTTCAGAGCCCGCGCTCACCTCCTCACAGGGAGCAGCTCGCAACAGGGAGGCCAGGCCCACAAAGCTGCCCGGTCCCAGCTTTTCTGCGGTGCGCAAGCGGCCCTGGTCCCGCACCAGCAAGCGAGCTGTGCCGGATTGGATCAGCAGGATCTCAGAGGGAATCAAGCCCCCAAGGCAAAGGGGATCACCAACAGCAAACCGACGCAGGCTGAGCTGCTGCTGCAAACGCTCGGCGTTGGCGTGCGACAACCCGGCAAAGGCGGGATGGGCGGGCAGCTGCAAAGGGGCGGAATCGTCCATGGCATTCATGATGAGCCTGGGCTGGCGTTCTGGCCCGCATCGCCGGACACGGCCAACTCCATCAGGGGTCGCAGATCGGCAAGACGTCGTTCAACTTGCTCTGAGATCCACTGCTCGAACAGCTCTTGAGCCATGCGGGCGGCGGTGGCCTCGTCGAAGGTGGCGGAAGTGAGGCTTTCGAGCCGCACCACCAGCCACCAGGATTCGATTTGGAAGGGCTCGAGCACTACGCCAGGGGGAGCGGTGCGCAGTCGATCTACCAAAGCAGGGTGGGCTTGGGTGAGGGGCACCGGGCCGACAATGCCGCGGGTTGCCTGCTCAGGTCCTTCCGCGTAGCGAGCGGCTAAATCGGCGAAGTTGGCATCGCCGTCATCAATGCGCAAGTAAAGCTCGCGGGCGAGACCACCATCGCGGAGGCGCAGCAGGCTGTAGACAACGCGATCTAGTTGATTCTTGCGCTGCAGAAAGCGAGCTTCCGCCTTGGCGGAGAAATCGCGATGGCATAGAAGCTGCAGCTGCAGGGGCTGTCGCATCTGCGCCTCGAGGGCAGCAGGGCTGAGCATGCGAGCTATCGCCCAAGCCTTGAGGGCCTCGGCGTCGCGGATTTGGTGCTGACGACAAAAAGCCTGCCTGGCCGCATCTATTTGCTCATCGCTTAGTGCAACATCGCTAGCCGCAAAGGCCAGCAGATTGGCTCGCACATAGGGCTCAAGCAAACCGAGACGGGCCAAGTCTTCGAATGAAACCGCGAGACTCTCTTGAGACTCAACCGACATAAATAAGCCTGTCTTTGAGAGATTTACAAAGAATAAAACATTTGAACAAATTTGCGCAATCGCTCAAATTCCTCCAACACATGTCAATCATTTTATCAATATAATTTGATGGATTTGCCCCGTGCTGTCCAGTCCTGAATGCAAGCAGATGCAAATAAAACTCCATTAGCCCGGGCTTGCCTGCACGCAAGCACTCCAAACCAAACGGGACGCCAAGCGTTAGACCAATCTAGCAATTCCATTCTCCTCAGCCCGGTGCCCCAGCCCCTGGCCGCCGATTCGCTGCCAGCAACTGCCCTGCCAGTAGTGGAAACCTTCCGCTCTCTCCAGGGTGAAGGCCTGCACTCCGGCCGCAGCGCTTTCTTCATCCGCCTGGGGGGCTGCGCGGTGGCCTGCCCCTGGTGCGACACCAAACACTCCTGGCCTGCCGATCTGCACCCCCAGCGCCCCCTGGCTGAGCTGGCTGGCGAAGCCGAGGCCGCCGCCGAAGCCGGTGCCGCTTTTGTTGTGATCACCGGCGGTGAACCGCTGCATCACAACCTGGGCTTGCTCTGCGAGGCCCTGGAGCCCTCGGGCCTGCCCCTGCACCTGGAAACCAGCGGCGTGGATGAGCTCAGCGGCCGCTTCGCCTGGATCACCCTTTCGCCTAAGCGCCACCGCCCTCCCAGCACCGAGCTGCTTGCCGCCTGCCAGGAGCTCAAGGTGGTGGTGCACGAGGCCGCCGATCTGGCCTTTGCCGCAGCCATGGCCGTCCAAGCCCGGGAGGCGCGCGGCGGGAGTCCTGGCCCCGAGCTGCTGCTGCAACCAGGCTGGGACTCCCCAGCCGGCCAGGCCCTGGCGATCGATTACGTGCGCCGCAACCCCCAATGGCGGCTCAGCCTGCAGAGCCACAAGTTGCTGGGATTGCGCTGATCACTGCAGCTGCGCCGGGCGCTCCTGGCTTTCCGCCTTCCACAGCCGCCAGCGCAGCTCCAGCGGCCGAGGGGCATCGACCACGATCGGGCGGCTGGCGTTGTAGGGCACCACAAACGCCTTACCGGCCATCGGCACAAAGCCGAGGCGCCTCGGCTGGTCCGCCGGACAGGCCATGCGGGTGGAGGCCAACTGCCCCACATCCGTGACCCGATAGATCACCGGGCCACCCTTCTGGGCGGGTTTCACGGCGCGGAGCTTGCCGCCGAACATCTGGCGATTGCAATCCAGTTGCACCATCTGTCCCACCAACAACTGCACTCGCCAGTCGGCGGAGTTTGCCGACATGGTGGAATCGGGGTTGAGGGGCAGCACCCCCGGCAGCTGAATCACCCAGCGCCGGTCGCCGGCAGCGACTTTCGGGTAACTGGAAAGATCCAGCCGCGGAACCGCCGAGACGGGCGCCGCTGCGAGCAGCAAAACAAGCGCCGCGTTCTTGATGCCCCTGGCGAAATTCATATCCACAAATGCGCTGTTATGGCCATCGTGGCGGCCGCAAGCGGCGCTGGCATTGGGGAAGATGTACTTCTGTACAAGTGCCTCAACGCCATCGCCAGCCCAGTAGCCGTGTCTGCCGCAACCATGCCCGCCCCACCCCTCGCCATCGCCCTGCTCTCCGGCGGCCTGGATTCAGCTACCGCCGCGGCCCTGGCAATCGAAGCCGGTTATCAGGTGATCGGGCTGTCGCTTGATTACGGCCAGCGCCATCGCCGCGAACTGCAAGCCGCGGCCGAACTGGCACCGCTCCTGGGGCTGGCTGAACACCACACCATCGCCGTCAACCTGGCCGCCTGGGGTGGCTCCGCCCTCACCGACACCGCCATCGCCGTGCCCAGCGCCGGGGTTGAGGCGGGCGTGATCCCGAGCACCTATGTGCCGGGACGCAACACCGTGTTCATCGCCCTGGCGCTGAGCCTGGCTGAGGCCCGCGGCGCCCAGAAGCTGGTGCTGGGCGTGAATGCTGTCGACTACTCCGGCTACCCCGACTGCCGTCCCGACTACCTCGAAGCCTTCCAGACCCTGGCTGAGCTGGCGAGCAAGGCCGGCCGCGAAGGCCACGCCGCCCAGCTCTGGGCACCCCTGGTGACCTGGAGCAAAACCCGGATCGTGCAAGAGGCCCGGCGGCTCGGAGTGCCGATCGAGCGCACCTGGAGCTGCTACGAGGGCGGCAAGCAGCCCTGCGGCGTGTGCGACAGCTGCCGCATCCGCGATGCCGCCCTGCTGGCAGCCGGGGTATGAGCCCGCCCCGCCACCGCGAGATCCTGCATCACCCCCTGCCCTGGCGGGATCCCTGGCCCCTGGTGCAAGCCCTGGCGGCCGAGCTGGGGAGGGAAGGTCTGGTGTGGCTCGATAGCGATGGCAGCGCCCAGGGCCCCTGCAGCCGCCTCGGCCTGGCGCCCCTGGAGCAGCGCATCTGCCGCGGCCTACCGGGGGAGACCGGAGCCAGTGATCCCTTTGCGCTGCTGGCCGATCTGGCCGCTGGCGGCGGCCATTGGATGGGCTGGCTCAGCTACGAAGCCGGGGCCTGGGTGGAGCCGGCACCCCATTGGCAGTCGCCCGACATGGCCCTGCTCTGGGCCGCCCGCCACGACCCGGTGCTGGTGTTTGACCATGGCAGCCAGCAGCAGTGGCTGGAGGGTCAAGATCCAGCGCGGCTAACCAGCTTCGCTGCCCTGTTGGAGCGGCTTGATCTAGGCACCGAGCCAGGGAGCCAAGCCCCGGCCGCGATCGCGCCAGCCTCCTGGCACTGGCACACCCCACCGGAGCGCTTTGCCGCCCAGGTGGAGCAAGTGTTGGCCTGGATCGCCGCCGGCGATCTTTTCCAAGCCAATCTCACCGCCTGCTGCGAGCACTCCTTAACGAGCCCCGCCGATCCCCTTGGCCTTTACGGCCGCCTGCGCGAGCTATGCGCCGCCCCCTTTGCTGGCCTGGCGATCGCCGGCGGGGCGGCGGCGGGGGAGGCGGTGCTGTCGGCCTCGCCGGAGCGGTTCCTGCGGGTGGGGGAGAGCGGGCAGGTGGAAACCAGGCCGATCAAGGGCACCCGGCCGCGCCATGGCGATGCCGACGCCGATGCCGACGCCGCCGCCGACCTGGTGACCAGCCCCAAGGACCGGGCCGAGAACGTGATGATCGTCGACATACTGCGCAACGACCTGGGCCGGGTGTGCAAGCCAGGCTCGATCCAGGTGTCCCAGCTGGTAGGGCTGGAGAGCTACCGCCAAGTGCACCACCTCACCTCCGTGGTGCGGGGCCAGCTGGAGCCGGGATTCGACACGATTGACCTGCTGCGGGCCTGCTGGCCAGGCGGTTCGATCACCGGCGCACCCAAGATCCGCGCCTGCCAGCGCCTGCATGGCCTCGAGCCGGTGCCCCGGGGGCCCTACTGCGGCTCCCTATTTAGGATTGGCAGCGACGGCCAGTTCGACAGCAACATCCTGATCCGCTCGCTGCTGCTGCGCGGCCAGCGCCTACGGGCCCACGCCGGCTGCGGCATCGTGGCCGACTCCGACCCCGCCGCCGAAGCCGAGGAGTTGGGCTGGAAACTGCAGCCGCTGCTGGAGGCCCTGGCATGAGCGCCCCGATCGCCTGGCTGGGCGACGGCTCGGGGCAGGGGCGCTGGGGGACGCCCCAGACCCTGACCCTGCCGATCAGCGATCGGGGCCTGCTGCTGGCCGATGGCCTGTTTGAAACCCTGCTGGTGGAGGCAGGTCACGCCTGGCTGCTGGAGGAACACCTGGGCCGCTGGCAGAGCTCGGCGGCGCTGCTGGGGCTACCGCCACCGCCAGGAACGGCGACCGTGCAGCCCCTGATCGCCGCAGCGATCGAGCGCAGCGGCATCGGCACGGCCCTGGGCAGCAGCGGCGCCCTGCGACTCAACTGGAGCCGCGGCAGCGGTGCACGGGGCATCGACCCGCCCAGCAACTGCAGCCCCAGCTTCTGGCTGCAGCTCAGTGCCGTCAAACCGTGTTTCGAGCCGGTGCGAGTGATCGTTAGTGCCACTGAAACCCGCAGCGCCACCAGCCTGCTGAGCCGCTGCAAGAGCTTCGCCTACGGGGCCTCGATCCAGGCCCGCCGCCAGGCCCTGGAGGCGGGCGCCGACGACGCCCTGCTGGCCAGCTCCGCCGGCGGCCTCTGCTGCGGCACCAGCGCCAACCTGCTGGTGTGCCGCGGGGGCTCCTGGATCACCCCGCCCCTAAGCAGCGGCTGCCTGCCGGGGGTGATGCGGCAGCGGAGTCTGGATCGGGGCCTGATCACTGAAGCCCCGGTCAACGAGCAAGATCTAGCCAGCTGCGAGGCGGCCTGGTTGATCAACAGCCTGGGCTGCCGGCCGATCAGCCACCTGGGCGCCCTGCCGATAACCAACCCCGCTCCATCTGGCGGCGGCAGCCAGGAGGCGGAGACGTTCTGGCGACAGCTCCTGCAGGCCAGCCCATGACCCGGCGATGACCACCTCCGAACTCTCTCGCCAGCTGGGGCTGCGCAGCCTCACCCTGGCCGTGGTGACGAGCACTATCGGCTCAGGCTGGCTGTTTGCCCCCTTTTACGCCGCCCGCAGTGCCGGCCCAGCAGCCCTCGGCGCCTGGCTACTGGGCGGAATGTTTGCCTTCAGCCTGGCCCTGGTATTTGCCGAACTGGGCTCCCTGGTGAGCAGTTCCGGCGCCCTGGCCCAGATCCCCCTGCTCAGTCACGGCCGCACCGCCGGCTTCATCGGCGGCTGGAGCGCCTGGATCGCCTACCTGGCCCTGCCCACCATCGAGGTGCTGGCGGTGATGCAATACCTGGCCAGCAGCTTCCCCTGGCTGACGGCCGATGGGGGCAGCGGCCAGGTGCTCAGCGGTCCGGGCCTAGCCCTGGCCACGGCCCTGCTGGCATTGCTGGCCTGGATCAACCTGTCAGGGGTGGGCTGGCTAGCCCGCTGGATCGACGGGCTCACCGCCTGGAAACTGGCCGTACCCCTGGTGATCTCGGTCACGCTGATGCTGGCTTCGGGCCACTGGAGCAATCTCGCCGCCAGTCGCCTACCCCCGGGCGAAACCCTGCAGGGCATGGTGACGGCAATCAGCAGCGGCGGGATTTTGTTTTCGCTGCTGGGCTTTCGCACCGCCATGGATCTGGCCGGCGAAACCCGCCGTCCCCAGCGCACCGTGCCCCTGGCCATGGCCCTTGGTCTGGCCATCTCCCTTGGCATCTACCTAATCCTGCAGCTGGCCTTCCTGGTATCCATCCCCCCCGACCAGCTGGCTGGCGGCTGGGCCCGGCTTGAGCTCACCGCCCACGGCGGACCCCTGGTGGCCCTGGCCATGGGCCTGGGCCTGGGCTGGGTGGCGCGGTTGCTGCTGCTAGATGCGGTGATCTCCCCGAGCGCCACGGCCATGGCCTACATGGGCGCCTCGGCGCGGGTGAGCTGGATGATGGGGCGCTGCGGGCTGCTGCCCAGCAGCTTTGGGCGGCTCAACCGCCAGGCGGTGCCCTCAGTCGCCCTATTAGTGAGCCTGGCGATGGGGGTGTTGATGCTGCTCAGCGGCCCCAGCTGGCAAACCGTGGTGAGCTTCCTCACCGCCACCTTGGTGATCGCCCTGGCCATGGGCCCGGTAAGCCTGGTAGCCCTGCGCCGGCAGTTGCCCGATGCCCAGCGGGCCTACCGATTGCCCTGGGCCGGTGTCTGGTGCAGCTCAGCCTTCGTGCTGGCCACCTGGGCGATCAGCTGGTGCGGCACCAGCTCGCTGCGAGGAGCCAGCCTGATCGTGCTGGTGCCGACCGGGCTGTTTGCCCTGGCCGATCGCCAGCACCTACGCCATGGACTTTGGTGGTTTCTGTACCTCGGCGGCATCGTGGCCATCACCTGCGTGCCGCTGGGCCTATTAGCCCAGCTGGCTGCGCTAGCTATCTGGGCCCTGGTGGTATTTCCGATCGCCACCAGCTCCCGCCTACCTCAGTTGCAACCCATGGTGGAAATGCGATAGGTGAAACCAGTGGCCGCCTGGTCTGCGCTGGCACCAATCTTGAAGTTGAGCTGGCTCACGGTTTTGCCGGAAATGGCGGGGAAGGGGCCCCACATGCGGCCGGTACCCATCTGGGGTGCAAACGACTCATTTATCACCTGCAAGCTGGAACCGTCAGTGAACTTGAGATAGCCCTGGATGGGGTAGGTGGCACTCACCGAGGAGTTGGCGGTGAAGAAGAACTTGTAGCTGCCGTAGGGCTGAGTGACGAAGAAATCGGTGTTCCAGTTGGGGCGGCCAAAGGGATTGCCTGCACCAATCGTTTTGGTGACGACGTTGGTGGTGCCATCGCCACCCACTGGCGCTAGGAACTGGCAGGTTTGGGCCTGAACTGGAGCCAAACCGGCAACCAGGGTGGTGCTGCACATACCGGCCGCGAAGACCGCCACAAGGGAAGGGCGCATCGAATTTCTAGCTGACTTTGATCAGCTTATTTTTAGCCTCAAACGCTCAAGAAGCGCTGGATCATCTCCGAGCTGAGATCGGCCGTGGCGCCACTGGCCACGATGCCGCCCTTCTGCATGGCGTAATAACAGTCGGATTGGCGCACAAAACTGGCGTGATGCTCCACCAGCAACACCGAGATGCCAGTCTCTCGAATGATGCGGCTCACGGCCCGCTGGATGTCGAGCACCACCGAGGGCTGAATGCCCTCCGTGGGTTCATCGAGCAGCAGCAGACGGGGCTTGCCAAGCAGGGCCCGGGCGATGGCCAGCTGCTGCTGTTGACCACCGGAGAGGTCGCCGCCACGGCGAGCCAGAAACTTCTCCAGCACAGGGAATAGCTCAAACACCAGCGGGTCGATATGGCGATGGCGACCCATACCCCCCGGCAGGGCTTCCAGACCCAGCAGCAGGTTTTCGCGCACGCTGAGCTGGGGAATGATTTCCCGCCCTTGGGGCACATAGCCAATGCCCGCCCCGGCGCGGCGGTGGGGGGCCAGGCCGCCGCAGTCGCTGCCTGCCAGCTCAATGCAACCGCTGCGCTGGGGCACCAGGCCGATGATCGACTTGAGCAGGGTGGTTTTGCCAACTCCATTGAGCCCGATCAGGCAGGCCATCTGACCTGGCGCGACCGATAGATCGACGTTGCGGAGAATATGGCTCTCCCCGTAATAGACGTTGAGCCCGCGCACGCTTAGCAAGCGGCTGGCCTCGCCCTGGGGTGGGGTTGTCATGGTGGCAGAAGCAGTCATACGTCGTCCTCAACACCGAGATAAACCTCGATCACGCGGGGATCGCTCTGCACCTTCTCCATCGTGCCCTCACAGAGCACGTGACCCTCATGCAGCACGGTTACAGGGCAATCGAGCTCTCGAATGAAATCCATGTCGTGTTCGATCACCAGCACGGTGTGGTCGCCCGCAAGGCTGCGCAGCAAAGCACCGGTGCGCTCGGTCTCCTCCTCGGAAAGGCCGGCCACCGGCTCATCCACCAGCAGCACATAAGGGTCTTGGGCCAGCAACATGGCGATCTCAAGCCACTGCTTCTGCCCGTGGGAAAGGCTGCCGGCCCGCCGGGAGGCATGCACCTCGAGGCCAACCACCGCCAGCAACTCTTGGACCCGCTGGCGCTGACGGCTATCGAGGCTGCCAAATAGCAGCTTGAAGGGTGAGTGGCTGCCCTTAACAGCCAGCTCAAGATTGCGGCGAGGGCTGAGGTTTTGGTAGACGCGCGGGGTCTGAAATTTGCGACCAATCCCCAGCCGAGCGATGCGGTGCTCAGCGATGCCTAGCAACGAGCGCCCCCGAAACACCACGTCGCCTTTGGTGGGGCGCACCTTGCCTGTGATCACATCAAGGAAGGTGGTTTTGCCCGCACCATTCGGGCCGATCACAGCCCGCAGCTCGCCGGGTGCCAGGGAGAGGTTGAGATCGTTGAGGGCCCAAAAACCATCGAAGCTGACGCTGACACCGCGTAGCTCCAGCAACGGGGCGACCAAAGGGGCGGCAGTAGACGAAGTCATGGGGCACCTCCGGGAGGCAGATCGGACCTAAAGGCCTGGCGCTCCGCCTGCGCCGCGGGGTCGAGATCCAAGCCTGGATAAGTGGGCGCCAATGCTGGCCAGCCAACCATGGCCTGGATATGGCGCGGGCCACCCTGACGCCACCAGCCCACCAAGCCATCAGGCAGCGCCGTGACCACCAATAGGAACAAACCACCCTGGATAAACAGCCAGGTTTCCGGCAGTTGTTCACTCACCAGGCTCTTGGCGTAGTTGATCAGAACGGCACCAAGCACGGCTCCGATCAAGGTGCCGCGGCCCCCCACCGCCACCCAGATCACCATCTCAATAGAGAAAGGTACTGCCATGTATTGGGGCGACACAATGCCGGACTGCACGGTGTAGAGGGCACCGCTAACGCCAGCCATGGCACCGGCAATGGCAAACACCAGGGTTTTGTAAGCCGTGGGGTTGTAGCCGGTGAAGCGCAAGCGCGGCTCGTCATCGCGGATGGCGATCAAGGCATCGCCGAAGCGACCACGGGTGAGCCAGCGGCAGAGCAACCACGCAGCCATCACCAACACCACAGTGAGCCAGAAAAGGTTGCGCTGCATGGCATCACTGCCCACCAGCTCCCCAAAGATCCGGGCGGTATCAGTTTTGAGGCCATTGGTGCCATTAATCAGCTTTTGCTGGCCATTAAAAAAGTTGAAAAAGACCAGCAGGGCCGCCTGGGTAAGAATCGAAAAGTAGACCCCCTTGATGCGGTTGCGAAAAACTAAATAACCAAGCACACCAGCCACCAAGGCAGGCAACACCCAAATACACAAGCCCGTAAACACAAAAGACTGAAATGGCTGCCAAAAAACAGGGAGTTGCTTAACTCCATAAAGCCCGAAAAACTCAGGCAACTCCCCAGGCGCCAGAGATAAGAGCTGCAAATGCATGCCAATGGCATAGCCACCTAGGGCAAAGAAGATGCCCTGACCCAGGCTCAGCATGCCAGTAAAACCCCAGATCAGATCTATACCCAGGGCTACGATTCCCAGGGACAAAAACCGCCCCAGCAGGTTGAGCCGGAACGGCGGCAAGATCGCCGGCAAGATCAACGCTGCTGCCACAAGCAGCAGCCACGGCAACCAGGTGCGCAATTTCGCCATGGCTCAGGCCTCCACCAGCCGTCCCTTCTGCGGGAACAGGCCAGCGGGCCTGAACTGCAGGAACAGGACGATCAGAGCAAACACGAGCACCTTTGCCATCGAGGTGGTGGCAAAAAATGTGATCAGCTCATTTAGCCCGGCTGGCATAGCTGGCCAGAGCAGCAGTAGGGAGCCGGAGCCGATCACATAGCTGAGAACTCCAATACCCAGGGCCGCTACAACCGTGCCGAGAAGTTTGCCAACCCCACCCAAAACCACCACCATGAAGCAGTCAACGATGTAGTTACCGCCGAGGTTTGGGCCCACCGAGCCAAGCAAAGTCACAGCCACTCCAGCCACTCCAGCCAAGCCCGATCCCACCAAAAAGGTGAGCGCATCGACGGTTTCGGTAGGAATCCCCAGGCAGTCGCTCATCGAGCGGTTTTGGGTAACGGCCCGGATGCGAATCCCCCAGACGCTCTTCTGAAGGAACCAATGCACCGCCACCAGGGCAATCGCCGTAAGAGCAACAATGAACAGGCGTGCCGTTGGCATATTGACACCGCCAAAATCAACCGAACCCCGCAACCAGAGGGGAGCAGTGACGTCTAGGTTACGAGCGCTAAACCAGGGCTGATCCAGCACCCGAACGCCACCTAGCCCGGTAGCCAAGATGATGCCAATTAGGCCGGAAATTACCCAGCTAGCCACTGCAAGCAATGGGGTCCAGCGCCGTTGAGCCCAGGAGCTGGGCCACAGCCGTGGTGCTACCAGCCCCAGAGCCACGGCCACCACAAGGCCCACAACAAAGGCACTGCTCACCGAGCGCACAAATTGCTGCAAAATCAGGCTTACCCCCCAGGTTGCCAAGAGAGTTTCCAACGGCCTGCCATATAGGCGCCGAATCACGGTTTTTTCCAGCAGCAAGCCAGCTAAACCACTCACTAAAAAAGCAAGCGGTATCGCCACCAAAATGTAGATAGGGAAAAGACCCTCCAGAGGGCCATTTTTAAATAGGTTTTGCACCACGAAGGTGGTGTAAGCCCCGAGCATCATCAACTCGCCGTGGGCCATGTTGATGACCCCCATCAAGCCAAAGACTACGGCCAAGCCAAGGGCGGCCAGCACCAGCACCGAACCGATGGCTAAGCCATTGAAGAGTGTGTCGTAAAGAAGATCCATGGCGCCCAACAGGGCTCGGCAAGGGAAAGAAAAATAAAAACGAAGTGAAAAGGGGGAGCTAAGCTCCCCCGACCTGAAGTCAACAGGAAAGCTGAAGGCTCACATCTTGAACTTGCCAGCGTCAGGACGATCCTGGGTCCAATCGCAGGTGTAACCCTTGGTTTCGGGAACAAACTGGTTCCAGGCAATCGGCTTGAGAACTCCCTTGTTCTCGATGATCTTGAACATGCCGTCCTTTTGGACCTCACCAATCATCACCAGCTCGGTGGTGTGGTGATTGGGCTGCACCTCGATCTTGCCCTGGGGGGCATCGAAAGTCACACCGATTAGCGCCTTACGCACTGCGTTGTCGTCAACGCTGTTGGCCTTCTCAGCCCCAGCGGCCCAGAGGTACACCATGTTGTAGGCGGATTCAGCCGGGTCGTTGGTGACCCGATTCTCGCCGTACTTGGCCTTGAAATCAGTAGTGAACTTCTTGGAAGCGGGGGTATCGAGACTCTGGAAGAAGTTCCAGGCCGCATAGGTGCCTTCCAGATATTCGGGGCCGATTGCCGCAACCTCCTCCTCAGCAATTGAGAAGCTCATGATCGAGTAGCCATTGGCAGGGGTGATGCCAGCAGCCTTCATCTGCTTGAAGAAGGCGACGTTGCTGTCACCGTTCAGGGTGTTGACGATCACGCCACCCTTGGGCAGGGCCTGCTTGATCTTGGCAATGATCGGAGCCACCTCGGTGTTGCCAAGCGGCAGGTAGTCCTCACCCACCAGATTGCCGCCCTCAACCTTGAGCTGCTCCTTCATGATCGTGTTCGCGGTGCGCGGATACACGTAATCGGAGCCCACTAGGAAAAAGTCCTTGCCCTTGTTCTTGAGCAGCCAAGAGACAGCCGGCTCAGCCTGTTGGTTGGGGGTGGCACCGGTGTAGAAGATGTTCTGGGAGCACTCCTGACCTTCGTACTGGATCGGATAGAAGAGGAAGTGATCCTTGGCCTCAAACACAGGCAGCATCGCCTTGCGGCTAGCTGAGGTCCAGCCACCAAACACCACAGCCACCTGATCCTGATCGATCAGTTTTTTGGCTTTCTCAGCGAAGGTGGGCCAGTCAGAGGCACCATCCTCTTCGACGGGAACAATCTTCAGCTTCTTGCCATCGATGGTGATCCCGCCCTTGGCGTTGATCTCCTCGATCGCCATCAACTCGGCTTCCGCCACCGTGTTTTCGGAGATGGCCATGGTGCCGGAGCGGGAATGGAGGATCCCCACCTTCACTTCACCGTCAAAATCGCCAGAGGCTTTTTCGCCGCCGCCGCCGCAGGCCACCAGCGAAAGGCTGGCTGCCATCGCCGTCGCACCAGCGACATAACGCATGGTGGTTTTGCGCATCAGGGAAGACTTCATAAAAACTCCTACGGGAAACCGCTGAATGTCCCGCTGCTGTTTAGCGGTCAGTGGAAGGTATCCAGTTGTCACACGTTGGCCCTGTAGTGGTTGCTACGAATCTCGCAAAAGCCCTGCGACCTCGAAGGAATCCAGAAAGTCCCACAAAACAGCAGCAACAATCAGCCCCGGCGCCGTATCGCTCGACACCAATTACACAATGCCGAGATGGTCTCAGGGCTTGCTCAGCAAATGCTCACCAACTGAATTCGCCCACAACTCGCCTAACCCCAAACAATTTGATTCCTACCGAGTAGCATCGGATACTGAGATCGCCGACGGCGTGGGACTCCGAAGGCGGCTGTTTACAACCCAGGTCACTACTCTTGCTATCGTCTCTGTGGCGACTGTAGGCGGGTGGTTCCTTAGCGAATGGGTTAGCCAAAATGCCGGAGCCCAGGCCCGTGAAGTGGCCTTTGAGTCTGATGTCATAAGGCACCTCAGCTTTGAGATGCTCCAGTCTGTGCCGCACACGGCTCAGTACATGGTGCAAGGCGGGACAAGCGCGCTAAGCGATGAGCTGAACCATGACATCACGAAGCTCAAGAGCTTCCGCACCGCCCTCGATGAAAAGCTCACAACCCTGAGCCGGCTATCTAGAACCAACGCACTCCATCGGGAACTAGAGGCTATCCGGCTGCTCTCAGTCCAGGTGCAACGCAACCTGGAACAGACGGCTGCTGAAGTTAAAGAACTGCAAAAACAAAACAAACCACTTAGCCTAACATTGATACAACGAACAACTCAAGACCGAACAATTAGTGAGATTCGGCGACACGGCGAAGTCTTGGCAAATCTGTACAACGAAAAAGCCCAAAAGCTTGATGCTCTTAAAAAAGAGCAATATTCAGCACGTCTTTTGGGTATGGGCATCTGGATGGCTGGGCTTGTGCTGGGCTGGGTAGTGGGCTTGAGCTTTGCCTGGCGCACAGCCGATCGGATTCTTAAACCGTTGCTACAGCTAGATGAGCTGATGCTGAACCCTGATAAAAATATAGCCACAACCCTGCAAAGCCCCAGCTTCAGCAAAGCCCCCCGGGAAATCATTAGCCTCAGCGGCAGCTTCTACAAATTGGTCACTGAATCCCTATCACTGACAGCACAACTCAGGGACCTAGCCAACACGGATGGGCTCACCTCAGTAGGCAACCGACGCCGCTTCGACGAGGTTTTCAGCCAGGAGTGGAAGCGGGGCCTGCGTAGCGGCCAACCCTTGAGTTTACTTATGTTGGATGTGGACCATTTCAAGCTTTACAACGATAGCTACGGGCATGTTGAAGGAGACCTCTGCCTCGGGAAAGTTGCAGATGCGATAAAAAGCAAGGTGCTTCGCAGCACCGACCTTGTCTGCCGTGTAGGTGGCGAGGAATTCGCTATTCTGCTGCCGGAAACTGGGTTGACCGAAGCCTATCGACTGGCGGAAGCCATTATTAACGCCCTGGATTCCGCCTGCATCGACCATGAATCCAGCCCAGTTGCCAGCTGGGTTACGGCCAGCATTGGGGTCGCCAGTGGGATACCTCAACAGGGGACCAGTCAACGTCAGCTGATGGAAAAAGCCGACCAAGCTCTCTACCACCGCAAAAGCAATCTGGGGCGCCATGGTGTCACGGCCGCAGATACCTTGGCCTAGCTCGACCTAGCCCCCGGATTGCAGGGCCTGGCGCAGGACCGTGCCGTCAACCGGGGGGAGTGGTGATGCAGTAGGCACCAGACCCAGATAGGCCTGCACGTCACGGACTGTGCTGAGGTTGCGCTCTAGAACGCCGCCTTGCACAAAGAGGGGCTCCTGGTTGGCCAAAGAGAAAAACACCAAACCCTTCAACGAATCACGGAATCCCCGTTCGGTTACACCCTCCCGACGGGCCATGGTGGCGATCGCGGCGTCAGGGTTGGCAGCCGCCTCCTTGTGGGCAGCCTGCCAGACCCTCAAAAGCCGTGCCACTAAAGGCCGATTGGCCGAAAGGAACTCGGGATCAGCAACCAGAATGTCGAAAATCTGGCCAGGAATTTCACGGCTAGTGAATAGGGGGCGAACCTTACCTGTAGCAATTGCTTGGTCGGAAAAGGGTGGGAACAGGGCTGCCGCGGCAACTTCACCCCTGCCTAGAGCCTTCGGAATCGCCTCCAATGGCATCGGCCTCAGTTCCACATCCTCCAGGCCTAGACCATTGAGGGCTAGAGCGCGGCTGAGCACAAAAGGCCCCAGGGTCGACGGAGTGATGGCCACCGGGCGGGAGCGAAGCTGGGCAATAGAATTCAAAGACCGGTCAACAACCACCTGATCGGCGCCCCTGGATTCATCCAGCACCAGCACCACCACTGGGCAACGCTTCGGCGCCCGCTGACAGAGGTCGACTGCTTCAACGGTAGTCAGCTGGGCCAGCTTCAACTCTCCCCGCAGGTAAGCGTGGACAATATCTTGGGGATTCGTATAGTTTTTGAGGTCAAGCTTTAAGTCAAAACGCTGATCTATTTTACGGTCTTGGGCCAGCGGAAAATACTCATAGCCAGGGAATTTAGTGACCGGAACGGTAACAGTTGCAACCCCAGCCCCACAGCCCGCTGCACTCAGAAGCAGGGCAGATGAAGCAACCAGGCGCAGCAAATATCGGGGAAAGGCAGACACCGGAGAGATCAACACGCCGTAAATGGACCCGGGAAAGAAAGATACCTGATCTCGTTTCCCTTCAGCACATTACCAAAAAAATCAGGGCAGCTGGGCCCACAAAAAGTTTTCCACCGCCTCCAGTCCTTCGCCGCTGCGGATGTTGGTGAAGCACCAAGGGCGCCCAGGACGCATGCGTTCGGTGTCGGCTGCCATCACCTCGAGGCTGGCTCCCACCATGGGAGCCAGATCGATCTTGTTGATCACCAGCAGATCGGAGCGGGTGATACCCGGGCCGCCCTTGCGAGGGATTTTGTCGCCGGCGGCCACATCGATTACATAAATGCAGAGGTCCACGAGCTCGGGGCTGAAGCTGGCGGCCAGGTTGTCACCGCCGCTCTCCACCAGCACCAGATCCAGATCGGGGAAGGCCGCCTCCAGCTCGGCCACCGCCGCCCGGTTGATCGAACAGTCCTCGCGGATGGCGGTGTGGGGGCAGCCACCGGTTTCGACGCCGCGGATGCGCTCAGGCTCTAGGGCCCCAGCTCGGGTGAGGAACTGG
>NZ_JAGQCO010000045.1:0-17472 GCF_024346235.1 Cyanobium sp. BA5m-21 | reverse complement strand
AGATGGTGAACGCCACCAGCCTGGAGCTGGGCTTCGGGCTGCAGAAGGTGGAGGAGCTGGGCAGCGAGGCCGGCCCGATCGGTGTGCAGCTGTTTGATTACCGGCCCGCCGCCATGGTCGAGGCGGCCAAGCGGGCTGAGGCCGCAGGTGCCTTTCTGATCGACATCAATATGGGCTGCCCGGTGAAGAAGATCGCCAAAAAGGGCGGCGGCAGCGGCCTGATCCGCGATCCCGAGCTGGCGGCCCGCCTGGTGGCAAGCGTGGCCGCGGCCGTAGCTCTCCCGGTGACGGTGAAAACGCGGCTGGGCTGGTGCGATGGCAGCGATGCGGTGAGCTGGTGCCAGCGGCTCGAAAATGCCGGTGCCCAGCTGCTCACCCTGCACGGCCGCAGCCGCGAACAGGGCTTCAAGGGTCAGGCCGACTGGGCCGCCATCGCTGCGGTGAAGGCGGCGCTGACGATCCCGGTGATCGCCAATGGTGATGTGGATAGTCCGGCCGCTGCCAGGCGCTGCCTGGCTCAGACAGGCGCCGACGGGGTGATGGTGGGCCGGGGCAGCATGGGCTCCCCCTGGCTAGTGGGCCAGATCGATGCGGAGCTCAGCGGCAGGCCCATCCCAGCCACCCCCGGCGCCCTCGAGCGCCTCGCCCTGGCGGCGGAGCAGCTGCAGGCCCTGGTGGCGGCCAAGGGCGACCAAGGCCTGCTGATTGCCCGCAAGCACATGGGCTGGACCTGCCAGGGCTTCACCGGCGCCCCCCAACTGCGCCATGCCCTGATGCGGGCGCCCACCCCCGGCGCAGCCCTGGAGCTGCTGCAGCGAGCGGAGGCCGCTGTTCAGGGCAGCACCTCTGGCCAGCTCTGACGAATAAGCAGTAGAGAAAAGTAGGGCTGTTCATCGGCGGGCACCTCGGCCGCGGGCGCCAGTAGCTGGTCGGGCCAGCCCACCCGCTGGGCAAACAAGGCCCCTGCCAGAAGGTTGCGCTGCGCCAGCAGGGGCCGCACCCAGGCCCAGCGGTGGCCGAGCTTGAGCAGGGCCAGCACCGTGGCCGATGCCGCCGCCTCAGCCAGCAGCGCCTCGAGCTGGGCGGGATCGTCGGGGGTGGGGCGAATCAGCAGGGCGTCCTGCTGCAGGGCCAGCGGCCAGGGCAACCCCTGGGAGGAGGCAGCGGCGGCGGCGGCGGCCACCGCCGTAATGCCGGGGATCACCGCCACCGGACAGCTGGGATGGCGCTCCGCCAGGGCCAATAGGGCGTAGGAGGCGCTGGCATAGAGGGAGGCATCCCCCTCGCACAACAACACCACTGCCTGGCCAGCAGCCACTTCTGCGGCCAGGGCAGCGGCGGCGGCATGCCAGGCCTGGCGGCGCGGCTCCGCCTCGCTCACCATCGGAAACAGCAGCGGTAGGCGCCGTTGCTCGGGGCCCATCCAGGAGGCGGCGATCTGGGCCGCCATTCCCTCCGCCTCGAGCCGGGCCACCGGGTAGGCGACCACCGCCGCGGCCCCAATTGCCCGCACCGCCGCCACGGTAAGCAGCTGGGGATCACCGGGGCCAACGCCTACCACGGTGAGGCCTGCCACCGGCGCCAGGGCTTCCGGAAATTTTGCCGAAAACACGAGTGGCCTGCTGCTGCAGCCTTTCTAGGCTGGGAGGAGCCCGTGATCTAGCCCGATGACTCTTCTGCAGGTATTTGGCACCGGCCCAGCCGCATCAGCCTCGCCAAACCTCAGCAGCAGTGATCCGGCCGCAATCGCTGCCACCCTGGCGCCAATGGGCATTGGCTTTGAACGCTGGCAAGTCCAGGGCGGTTTGGCCCCGGATGCCGATCCGGCTGCGATTCTGGCCGTCTACGCCACCGAAATCGCTCGAGTGCAGACCGGCGGTTCTTACCCCACGGTGGATGCGATTCGCCTCACACCAAACCATCCCGACCGCCAGGCCCTGCGCCAAAAGTTTCTGGCCGAGCACACCCACAGCGAAGACGAGGTGCGCTTTTTCGTGGAGGGCCGTGGCCTTTTCTGCCTGCACATTGACGATGTGGTGCTGCAGCTGCTCTGTGAAGCGGGCGACTGGATTTCCGTACCCGCTGGCACGAAGCACTGGTTTGACATGGGTCCAGAACCCCATTTCTGCGCCCTGCGCTTCTTCGACAACCCCGCAGGCTGGGTGGCCGAATTTACCGGCGACCAAATCGCCGACCACTACCCCCGCCTCGACGAATTAGGCGCTTAAAAATTGTATTAGAGCTGAGAAGAAAAAGATAGGTTTTTCTCTCGAAATGACATTCCCCGCCAGCCATCTCGCCCCTACTGAGCCCGAGAGAAACAATGAAGCTGCCAGCCTGATCCGTCAAGTTGGCGATGACCTCAATTTCAGGCTGCGCCAGCTGCACAAGCAATTGTGGGAGCAGGTTCCTGATGTAGATCGCATCGCCTGCGCTCTCTACGAACCCAAAGTTCAGCGCAGCCTTGAGGTTTATAACACCCTTGTCAGCCTGACAATCTCAAACGAATTAAATTTAGCTCGCTCGATCACTACATCGACTCAGGTTGCTCGCGAATTTGCCAACCTTCGCGACTTTGAAACCGGCAATCACCTTGAGCGCACGGCTCACTACTCCCGCCTAATCGCCAGGGAGCTGGCCCCTCGCCACGACTTAATCGATGAATATATTGAGCACCTTTATTTATTTGCGCCATTGCATGACATTGGCAAGCTAGATAGCGAATGCGTTCAGGCCCTGAAGTGCCATCTCAGGGAGGTCAACACCATCCGCGACCGGTTCATAGACAGCTGAGCTAAAGCTCCGTACTTAATGAAGATGGTCAGGCTCTAACTGCAGGGTCGAATGATCGATGCCCAGCTGGGCCAACTCAGCTTTTGCTCTATGCAGCAGGGCCATGTCGTCCACCTGCTGGGGATCGCGCAGGAGGTGCGCCGTCAGGGCCGTTTGGGAGGTGCTCATGCCCCAAATATGAATGTGATGCACCGCCGCCACCCCTGGCAGCTCGGCCAAGGTGCGTTCCACCGCGTCTCGATCGATGCCTGGCGGGATCCCGTCGAGGCTCACCAGCACCGACTGACGCAGCAGGGTCCAGCCGGTCCAGGCCACGGCCAAACCCACGCCAATACCGGTGAAGGGATCAAGCCAGTGGATGCCGGTGAACTGAATCAACAGGGCGCTGACCAGCACCGCAGCACTCACCGCCGCATCGGTGAGCAAGTGCACCACCGCAGCTCGGCGGTTGAGATCGTGGGTGTGGTTGTGGCCAAACAAAAAGGCCGAGCCCAGGTTCACCGCGATGCCCAACAGGGCTGCCACCGCCACCGGGCCAGGGGTTAGCTCCACCGGCTTGGCCAGTCTTTGCACGCCCTCAACGATCACAACGGCGGATGCCATCAAGATCAAGGCCGCGTTGATCATCGAAGCCAGCTGGGTGCTGCGGCCAAATCCGTAGGTGAATTGCCTGTTGGCGGGCAGGGCGCTGAGGCGCTCAGCCCCCCAGCCCAGCAGCAACCCCGCCACATCGCCGAGGTTGTGCAGGGCATCGCCGATCAGGGCCAAAGAGCCAAAGCCGATGCCAATGGCCAGCTGCAAAGCGGAGAGGCCGCTGTTGAGCAGCACACTCCAGCGAAAGGCCGCCGGATTGCCATCTCGATGTTCGTGCTGGATGTGGCGTGGCAACCGCTGGCGGCCCACCGCTGGATGGCTCATAAGCCTTTTGTAATTCAGATGGGCGGTGCTGTCTGCCGAAGTCAGCTCACCAAATCAATCCCCACCGAGTGCATGCGCACCTGGTCTGCGGAGGCGAGATCGCCTGTGAGGGCAGCGACTTCCGCCGCCGCCAGCTCCTCCAGCCGCTCCACAGTGGCCTGGCGGCCATAGCGCACTTCGCAGAGCACCCAGTAGAGGCCGAAATGGCGCGCTTCGCTGGCCAGCAGCTCTCCATACAGCGCCCGCAGCTCGGCATCGGTGCTATGGGCCGCCAGCAGGGCCATGCGCTCATGGCTGCGGGCCTCAATCAAGCCAGCCACCAAAAAAGAATCGAGCATGCGCTGAGGTTCGCCCTTGCGCACCTGGGCCGTGAGGGCCGAGCCGTAGGCCGGGGCCGGCAAGGGGCGCAGGGCTGCGCCGCGCCGTTGCAGCAGCTGCAGCACCTGCTCGAAGTGCTCCAACTCCTCACGTGCCAGAGGGCTAAGGGCGGCCGCCAAGCCAACCTCGCTTGGATAACGGAACATCAGCTGCAGGGCTACGCCAGCAGCCTTGCGCTCGCAGTGGGCGTGGTCAATCAACAGCAGCTCTGGCTGGGCAATCGCCTGCTCCAGCCAGGCGGGGCTGGTGGGGGCTGCCAGCCACTTCACCCGGGCCATCAAGGCTGGGCTCGCAGGTGAGCCACCAGGCCCTCCAGGGCCAGGGTGTAGCTGAGCGGCCCAAAGCCACAGATCACGCCCACAGCCTTATCGGCCAGGGTGGAATGGTGCCGAAATGGCTCGCGGGCGTGGGTGTTGCTCAAGTGCAATTCCACGAAGGGAATCGCCACCCCCAGCAGGGCATCGCGCAGGGCAATTGAGCTGTGGGTGTAAGCGCCGGCATTGATCAAAATGCCATCCACGCTGCCGCGGCCCTCGTGGATGCGATCCATAAGGGCGCCTTCATGGTTGCTCTGAAAGCAGCTGATCGTCGCCCCCAGGGCCTGGGCGCGACTCTCCAGCTCAGAGTTGACCTGATCAAGGGTCTTACTGCCATAAACACCCGGCTCGCGGGTACCCAGCAGGTTGAGATTGGGACCGTGGAGAGCGAGCAGCTGCATGGAGAAGGTCGGCTGGTAAGTTCTTCGGGTGTGGTTCGGGTCGGTGCCCGAGTGGTTAATGGGGGCGGACTGTAAATCCGCTGGCTCTGCCTACGTTGGTTCAAATCCAACCCGGCCCACCTTCCACATGCCCTTGTAGCTCAGTGGTAGAGCACTCCCTTGGTAAGGGAGAGGTCACGAGTTCAAATCTCGTCAAGGGCTTACAAAAAGAGGGGCTGGCACCGCTCCTCAAGCAAGATTGGACCATCGGCTTCACCTGGGTGACCCTCCGCTGCCTGATCGTGGAAGACCAGGTCATGTTCCTGCAGCTGCTTTACAAAATGCTGCAGGGGCTGCCTGGGTTGGAGGTGGTGGGTTCCGCCACAAATTGCCATGCCGGCTTTGAAGCCTGTCGCAAACTCCGCCCAGATGCCCTGATCCTCGATCTGGCCCTGCCCGATGGCGATGGCCTGGGGGTGGCCCGCTTCTTGCGGCTGCTCCGACCCGAGGCGAAGGCGCTGGTGCTCTCGGCCCAGGCCAGCAGCTTTGTGTGCCCGGAAGAGCTCGAAGCGATGCTGGTGGGGGTGGTGGATAAAACCTCCACCTACGAAACCCTGCGCAATATGATCGAGGCCGCCCTGCTGCAGGAGACGCCCCAGGACGCCGAACCAAACGGGCCAGTGGCGGCGCTCACCCCACGCCAGCGGCAGATCTTCAGCCTGATTGGCCAGGGCCTCAGCAATAAGGCGATCGCCCACGCCACCGGGCTGGCAGTTGCCACGGTGGAAACCCACCGCAAGGCCATTGCTCGCCGCCTTAACTGCAGCGGAGCTGAGTTGGTGCGCCGGGCAGCCCTGGATCTGGGCCCGGTGCCATGAGGGGTAGGGGACTGCGCAACCGAATCGTCTGGGCGACGAGTTTGCAGCTGCTGCTGGTGAGTGGGGCGGTGGGCGGCTTGGCCTATTTCAGCGGCCAACGCGGTGGCTTTGGCCTGGCCGAGGCCTACCGCCAGCAAGACGCCATCACCGACCTTTCGGAGCAGCTCTCGGGCCGCCTGGCGGCACCGCAGCTGATCAACAGCCTCAACGTGCTAGCCATCCAGCAGGGCCAGCTCTCGTTAAACGACTTCGACGCCATGGCGCAGCGCTTCTGGAGTCAGATGCAGCTCTTCCCCGTGGGCTACATCAACTACGGCAGCGTTCGAGGGGAATTCCTCGGGGTGGAAAGGCTCGACAGCGGCGCCTTTGTGATCAACGAAGACGCGTTCGCCAGCCCCCTCGGCAAGGGCAAGATGGGCGTCTACGCCATGGGAGCAAAGGGACAACGGGGCGCCCTGCTGGAGTCAATTCCTGGCATGACCGACAGCCACGAGGAGGCCTGGTACGTGGAAACGGTGAAGGCCGGCCAGCCCACCTGGAGCTCGATCTACCAGTGGGAAGACAAGCCCGAGGTGCTGGCGATTGCCTTTAATCAACCCCTCTACGGCCCTGGGCGCCAACTGCTCGGCGTCATCGGCGTCGACTTCGTACTCAGCGAGCTCAACACCTGGCTTGAGGAAGTCTGGAAAGACAGAAATAGTTTCGCCCTGATTGTGGAACGAAACGGCATGGTCGTGGCCAGCTCCCGGCCTGGCCTGACCAGCACAGGCACGGGCTCCACAACCAAACGCGTGCGGCTGGACCAACTGCCCGATCCCCTGGTGCAGGCCACCAACCGCCGCCTGCAGAAGCTGGGTGGCCTCGCTGCCCCCAGCTCCCTAGCCAGCACCCAGACCGTGCAATACAGGGGCAACACCTACCTGGTAGGCCTCCATTCCTGGGGCCAGGCGGAGAAGCTCGACTGGCTGCTGATCACAGCCCTGCGCTCAGATCAGATCGTGCAGGCCAGTCAGCGCCATGCCCTGATCGCCCTGCTGCTGATCCTGGGGGCGGTAGCCACCGCGGTGGTGGTGACGATCCGGGTGAGCGACTGGCTGCTGGCGCCGCTAGAGCTGCTGCGCCGGCGCTGCCAGAGCGCCTCCGAGCAGGTGGGCCAGGGGGACGCAAATCTTGTATTTGAAGCAGGGCTGCCCAAGGGCAGCGCCAGAGAAATTGAGGCCGTTTCCCAGGCGTTCGGAGCCCTGGTAGAGCGGTTAACCCAGGCCCGGCGACAACTCGCTGAAGCCATCGAGCGGGAGCGACTCAAGGACGCCCAGACCGTGTTGGTGCTGGAAGACAAGCTCAAAAGCAGCCTGCAGGCCGCAGCCGTGGCCCACGAAATCAACCTGCCCCTCAGCACCCTGCTACTAAACAGCAAATTGCTGCTGGACCAGCAAGAAGCTCCCCTGTCCACCAACCTGAACGAGCATCTCCAGGCGATCGCCAGCAACGCCGATGAGGTCGTAACGACGATTGAAAAGATGCGCAGCCTGCTGCGCAACGTGCAGACCCACCAGCGGCGACTCAACCTGGCCAACGTGGCCCGCAGCGCCCTGCTCTACGCAGGCCCGAGCCTCAAGGCCGCAGGCATCACGGTGCAGCGCGAGGGCCTCGAAACCAGCCTGGCGGTGCTGGGGGATGCGGCCCAGATCCAGATCGCAGTGGTAAACCTGCTGCGCAATGCCCTTGAAGCGCTGAAGACAGCAGCCCTTACTGCAGCCACCCCCGCCACCATTGCGGTGCGGCTGCAAAGCGAAGGCGACACCGTTGTGCTCAGCGTGGCCGACAACGGCCCGGGGTTCCAGGCACCGCAAACGGCCCTGGCACCCCTGGGAACGAGCAAGGCCAATGGCAGTGGCCTTGGCTTGTTTGTGGTGCAGACCACCATGGAAAACCATCGCGGCTCCCTGGCCATTGGCCGCTCCACCCTGGGCGGGGCCGAAGTGCGACTGATTTTTCCCGCCGCTCCGGCCCTGCCTATTACCCAATAGGGGGCAGGAGGCTACCCAATAGGGGGTAGGAGTCGATCGGTGGGCGTGCACAAATCCATAAGGTCACTGCTCTGCGCAGCAGAAGAATGCGCGACGTCCTGCTAAACGGATTGCCAGTTCTGGATCTGCTGGAGATCACTGCCAGCACTTCAGTTGTGGCGGCCCTGACCAACTGCGACCAAAGCTCCGTTTCGCGCCTGCACCGCCGCGTCAGCGATCAGCTCGGACTGGATTTCCGCAAAACCAACGGCCACTACCGGGCCCACGCCAACCACGCCGTTTTGGGCTCCCTGCGGCAAGCCTCCCAGCTGCTGCGCCTCGGCCGGGGCCAGCTGCAGCTGCAGTGGCAGGGCACCCCCCGGAATGTCCAGGCTCTCCTATCGATCGGCGACCGCGCCCTGGAGCTGGTGCACGAGCGGGTGCTGGATCTGGCCGTGGTCAACGGCCTCGATACCCTGCCGCCGGGCTGGGAGGACAGCCGCAAACCCTTTGCCTTCTTCGATCGGATAGCCATTGGTCTGGTGCGTTACCCAATCCAGCCCAGCTGCAGCGGCACCAACCTCGATGCGGTGGTGCTGCGCCGGGAGCATTTGGAGCAGCCGGCCATGCAGGCCTTGATCAGCCAAATCCGCGCCGTTTACCTGCGGGAGTACGCGCAATTATCTGAGCTGGCCTGGCTCTAAGCAGCCGAAGTGTCATCCAATTTGCCAGCTTGGGCTGAAACGCGGCCTGCCCCTTGACCTCCGCCCCAAGCGCCACACCGCTCCTGGCCACGCCGATTGCGGCGATGCGAGCAGCCGTCAGCACGGGGCTCACCCGCAGCCTGGCCTGGCGGCTGGAGCAGCTAGATCGCCTGGAAGGCCTGCTGCGCGATCAGGAGGCGGCAGTGCTCGAAGCCTTGGCGGCCGACCTAGGCAAACCGCCCCTCGAGGCCACCTTTGAGCTGATAGCGGTGCGTCAGGAGCTGACCCTCACCCGGCGTCAGCTGAAGCGCTGGATGGCACCGCGGCCGATTGGGCTGGATCTGGCCCTGCGGCCCGGCCAGGCCTGGGTGCAAACCGAACCTCTGGGCTGCGTGTTGATCATCGGCCCCTGGAACTACCCATTCCATCTCTGCCTGCACCCCCTGGTGAGCGCCCTGGCGGCGGGCAACACGGCCGTGCTCAAGCCCTCAGAACATGCTCCCCACATCTCCGCACTCCTGGCCCGCTGCCTACCCCTGGCCTTTCCAGCCGAGGTGGTGCAGGTGGTCACCGGCGATGGGGCCGTGGCAGCCGAGTTGCTGGAGCAGCAGTTTGACCACATCTTTTTCACTGGCGGCGGCCGGGTGGGCCGGCTGGTGATGGCCGCCGCCGCCCGCCATCTCACCCCCGTGACCCTGGAGCTGGGCGGCAAGAGTCCGGCGATCGTGCTTGCCGATGCCGACATCGCCACCAGCGCCAAGCGCCTGGCCTGGGGCAAGGGTCTCAATGCTGGTCAAACCTGCATCGCTCCCGACCACCTGCTGGTGCAACCAGCCGTGCGGGAAGCGCTAGTGGCAGCTATCACCGCCGAATGGCAACGCTTCTATGGCAGCGATCCCCTCGCCAGCGAGGACATGGGCTGCATCGTCAATGAAGTCCAGTTCCAGCGGCTGGAGGCCCTGCTGGCGGGGGCCCGCAGCCGCGGCCAGGTGCTGGCGGGGGGGCGCAGCGATCCCAGCCGCCGGCGCATCGAACCCACCTTGGTAGCAATCGAATCCGGCGACGATCCGCTGATGCAGGAGGAGCTATTTGGCCCAATCCTGCCCGTGCTGGCAGTAGCCAACCTGGAAGCGGCCCTGGCCGAGGTGAGGGCAAGGCCCAAGCCCCTTGCTCTCTATTTGTTTAGCCACGATCGAGCCGCCCAGCAGCGCACCCTGGACACCACCAGCTCGGGTGGCGTCTGCTTCAACGATGTAGTGATGCAGGCGGGTGCGGCGGCCCTGCCCTTAGGCGGCGTCGGCGAAAGCGGCATGGGCAGCTACCACGGCGAGGCTGGCTTTCTAACCTTTTCGCACCGGCGCACGGTGCTGAGGCGCCCCTTCTGGCTGGATCTGCCCTTCCGCTACCCCCCCTATGCGGGCAAGTTGGCCCTGGTTAAGCGGCTGCTGGGCTAACTGGTGCACGGCGATGGGGGGGGCGAAGGCAGGGCGATCAGAAGCTTTGATGCGCCGAAAGCAATCCGGGGACTGGATGGGACGAGGCAACGCCCTTAACGTTCCCGTACCTACACGTGGTGCCGATGCGTCGCTCACTTGCCGCCCTGGCCCTAGCGATGGTGTTGCCCTTCCCGGGTCTGGCCCCTGCGGCAGCCCTGGCAAACGTGGTGGTAAAGCCAGGCGAAACCCTCTCGGAAATTGCCGACCGCCACGGCGTCAGCCTCACCCGACTGATGCAGGCCAATGGCATCACCAACCCCAACCTGGTGGTGGCGGGCCAGAGCTTGCGGCTCCCAGGCAGTAGCGCCGCTGGCGCTGGGAGCTCCAGGGGCGCCAGTGTCACCGTCCAGCCCGGAGATACCCTCTCCGACATCGCCGATCGCCAGGGGATCAGCCTCAACCAGTTGATGCAGGCCAACGGCATCACCAACCCCGACATGGTGGTAGCAGGCCAAAAGCTGGTGCTACCTGGATCTCGCCGGGCAACTGCCGCCGCCTCTCCCCGCGAGCTGCCCACCGCCCCTTACACGGTGAAAAGTGGTGAAACCATCTCAGAAATCGCCGATCGCTTTGGCACGAGCACTGAGCGCCTGATTCAGTTAAACGGGATCAGCAATCCAAATCTGGTGGTGGCGGGAACACGCCTGGCCATCCCTGGGCGTCCGTCCTCATCGGCCGCCCCCCGCAGCACAGCGGCCCCGCGCAACGCCAAGGAACACGTGGTGCGCAGCGGTGAGAGTCTCTCCACCATCGCCGACAGCTATGGGCTGCCGGTTGAGCGGCTGGTTGCCATCAACAAAATCGATGACCCCGATCTGGTGATGTCCGGCGCCCGCCTGAAACTGCAGGCCCCGCCTCCGGTGAAGGCCACTCCAAAGCCAGCCACTCCAAAGCCCGCCGCCGCCCAAGCCAAACCGCAGACCAAACCCAATCCCAAGCCGGTGGCAACTGCAACTGCAGTGGCAACGCCAGTGGCCGTGAAAACGCCAGCACCCAAACCCACTCCCCGGCCCACACCCTCCGTTCAGCAGCCCATACAACAGGCCATACAACAACCTGTTCAACAAGCTGTTCAACAGCCAGTGCAAAAGGCTGCTGAGAGGGCTGTACAACCCGCAGTACAACCAGTCGTACAAGCGGCGGTCCAACCGAAAATCCAACCCACTCCGAAGCCCTCCCCAGTCGTTGCCACGCCGATCGCCAAAGCCTCAACCACTTCGACTACCGCAACCACCTCCCCCGCCAGCCGGCCGAGCACTGGCAGCAAGCCCAGCAGCAGCAAGCCTCAGGGTCCCGACTGGCGCAGCTACGGCCCGCTGCAGGTGGACTGGGCCAACTGGCAGCCCATGGGGGGCAGTTTTGTAGCCCCAACCCTTAATAGCGATGGCAAGCCCGTTTATTTGGCAGTCAACTGCGGAGCCCGCAAGCTCAATGCCACCAGCCAATCAGGCCAATGGAAAAGCTGGGATGCACCCCAGAGCGACTTTGAGGAGCAGCTAATCAGCGATATCTGCAAAGCCCGGGCCAGCTAATCCAACCGGCTAGCCAAGCACCACCAATCAGGCTGCCCAGTCAGGCAGCCCAGTGAAGTGGCCAGGGCTGGCGCACGTAGCGCCGGCCCGAGGCGCGCAGATAGAGACGCTGGGCGCCGTCATCGCTTTCGCTGAGCAATTCCTCCTGGGCCAGCCGCCGCAGCAGCCACCCCCAGCTCGCTTCTTGCTGCTGTCGCTGCTCAACCGACACGGCGGATGCGAGCTCCTCAGCCAGGTTGCGTAGATCGCGGCCGGGACGAAGCTCCAGCACCTCCAGCGCCTGGTGCGCCTCAACAGACCAATCCCGACTTTCACGGGGACTACGGCAGTTATCGCAACGGCCGCAGGCGGCCGCCAGTTCCCCTACGGCCAGCAGCAGCGCCTGCTCCCGGCAACCCTCGCCCTCCGCCACCGCTTCCATCCGCCGCAATTGTTGCTGGGCCAGCTCCAGCCGTTGCTGGTCCTGCTGGCGCTGGGCCCCCACGCCCCGAATTGCCCAGCCCAAGCTGGTGCGATCAGCCGAGTCGTAGAGCACCAGACAGCGCGCCAGTTCCCCATCCCGGCCGGCCCGGCCCGATTCCTGCAGATAACCCTCCGGACTGGCCGGCAGGTCCAGGTGCAGCACTAGTCCCACATCCGATCGGTCCACTCCCATGCCGAAGGCCACGGTGGCCACCAGCACCGGCCGCGGCTGCAGCTGGAAATGCTCCAGGGCCAGCTGGCGGCTTTCGGGGTCCATGCCGGCGTGATAGGCGATCGCCTCCACCCCGACCCCTGTCAAGCGAGCCGCCCATTGCTCCACCGAGCGGCGGGTGCGCGCATAGATCAGCACGGCGCCCCGGGATGCCCCCAGCTCCGCCAGCACCAAGGGCAGGGGATCGGGCGGGCGCACCTGCATGCCATACACCAGGTTGGTGCGGCGGGCCGAACGCACCTGGATCAGCGGTCGCCGCAGCTGCAGCAGGCGAATGATGTCGGCGCGCACCTGGGGGGCTGCGGTGGCGCTGAGCGCCACTAGGGGCACCCCGGGGCACTGAGCCCGCAATTGGCCTAGGCGGCGGTAATCGGGGCGGAAATCATGGCCCCAGGCGCTGATGCAGTGGGCCTCGTCCACCGCAAGCGCCACCAGCTGGCCGCTCTCCAGAACGTCGTCGAGCAGCTGGCGGGTGGCTTCCCCCTGCAGCCGCTCCGGGGCCAGATAAAGCAGCCGCAGCCTGTGATCGCGCAGCCGCTGCAGCAGCTGGCGCCGCTCCGGCAAGGCCAGGCCGCCATGCAGGCAGGCGGCAGGGATGCCTCGGCGTTGCAACTGGCTCACCTGGTCCTGCATCAGGGCAACCAGGGGTGAAATCACCAGCACCAGCCCACCACGCACCAAGGCGGGCAGCTGATAGCAAAGCGACTTGCCACCGCCGGTGGGCAGCACGGCCAGGCAGTCCTGGCCGGCCAGCAGGGCCTCCACCACCGGCCGCTGACCGGGACGGAAATCGGACCAGCCAAAATGGCGCTCCAGGGCCAGCGCCAGGGGATCAGCGGGGCCAGAAGGCAATTGGGCCCTACCCGTAGTGCTCACTGACCATAGCGACCACCAGATGCGGTGCTAGGGGCCGGTCATGGCAGGGGTGGTGGCGGTAGCTGCTCCGGTGACTCCTCCACTAGTTGCAAGCGCACCCGCTTGCCCCCCGCCAACTCCCCCAGGGACACCCGCAGGGTGCTGCCGCTGAGCGACTGCAAGGCAGTGAGCAGTTCGCGCAGGTGGGGCGTGCTGCTGCCGCTCTCCACCCAGAGGCGCTCCTGCAGGCCCCCGAGCCGCCGCCAGCTGGTGTGCAGCTTCAGCACGGCACTCTCAAGGGCCTGGGCCTGGCCCACCGCATCGGCCAGCAAGCCCAGGGCATCGAGTCGTTGAGCCTCCTGCAGCGCCTTCTCGAAATCCAGCTCCCCCTGCTGAAAAGCCCGCACCGCCAGAGCTGCCTCCGCCGCCTTGCTCAACCAACGGGCCGTGCAGGTCACCTCCTTGACTCGCTCCAGCTCCGGCTCCTCACGCAACACCTTGCGCAGGTCCTCCTGCTGGTCTTCTGGCAACTTGGCCAGCTCCTTCACCAGTGGAGCCACAGCCCGCGGTGGCAGGAGATTGTCAGCTGTGCGCTGGCGGATCTCCTCGGGCAAAAGGGGGCTGGTGGCGGCTGTGAACTCATCACTAAGACGGCGCACTTGCTTGCGGGTGATCTGCTGACCCTCATTGGCCGCCTCGCTGATCATCTGCTGCACCTCCGGGTCGGCCTGGGCAGTCTCCAGAAAGGCCCGCTTCGAAAAGTTGTTGACGCTGGTTTCCTCAAGCAGGCCGCCACCCACCAAGCTCTCAGCCGACTCAGCCAGCTGGATCAAGGTGTAAGCACGGGTCTTGCTGATTTCCCGCTCCCGCAGCCACTGCAGGAAGCCCGTGCCTCGCCCTTCGCCGCCGCGCTTCTCCCGGTCCCGCACCGCCGCCAAAATCCGCCCGCGCCAGATTTCGGTCTGCAGGTCAAAGCGGTCGCACACGGCCCAGGCTTCTTCAAGCCTGGCCAGAAATTCCATCGTGCTGATGGTGTCGCTTTCGGGGTCGGGCAGCTCGAGGTTGAGCACCGGCGGCGCCGGGACCTCCATCGGGTCCATGGCCATGGGAAAGGACGGGCTGCTGTGCTGTCGATGGTGCCATGGGCAGCCAACGTCTCACCAAGGGCGACGAATCGTGACGCCCTTGGTGAAGCCCACCTCCTGCGCGGGTATCTTCGCTCTGGCAGCCACCCGATCTAAAGCGCAGCGATGGCAATCTCCCGCGGCGACAAGGTGCGCATCAAGCGCCCCGAGTCTTACTGGTTCAACGAAGTCGGCACCGTCGCTTCGATCGACACTTCCGGCATCCGCTACCCCGTGGTGGTTCGCTTTGAGAAGGTGAACTACAACGGCTACAGCGGCTCTGAAGGCGGCATCAACACCAACAACTTCGCCGAGAGCGAACTCCAAAAGGCCTGAACCGCATCAGCCTCTTGGGATCAAAGTTCCAGGACCATCTCCTGGCCTCTCTAAAGCCCGTACAACTTTTGGTTGCGCGGGCATTTTGCTGGGCAAGCGCCTAAGGCAATGCCAGAATTACCTGAAGTTGAAACCGTACGGCGGGGTCTCGAGCAGCAGACCCAAGGCTTTGAGATCAGCAGGGTTGAGGTACACCGGGCTAGGGCCATAGCCAGCCCGGTCAACCCCGCTGCATTCGCTGCGGCTTTGTGCGGGTGCCGAGTTGGCACCTGGTCTCGACGTGGCAAATATCTGATGAGCCAGCTCAGTCGAGGGGGGGAGGAGGCTGGCAGCTGGGGCGTGCATTTGCGCATGACCGGCCAATTCCTTTGGCTGGAAACCCCGAAACCGGCCTGCTCCCACACCCGCGTGCAACTGTTTGCTGCCAGCAATCAGGAGCTGCGGTTCGTAGACACCCGCAGCTTCGGCCAGATGTGGTGGGTACCTCCCGGCGCACCGTTGGACTCGGTAATCACGGGCCTGGGGCGACTGGGCCCCGAACCGTTCAGCCCAGCCTTCAACGCGGCCTACCTGGCCGAGCGGCTGCGGGGCTCGAAGCGGCCAATCAAAAATGCCCTACTGGATCAGGCGCTTGTGGCGGGGGTGGGCAACATCTACGCCGATGAGTCCCTGTTTGCTGCAGGTATTCGACCTGCCACCACCAGCGGCAGCCTTGGCGTCTCGCAGCTGGAGCGCCTGCGACAGGCGCTAGTGGAGGTGCTTGAAACCAGCATCGGCGCCGGCGGCACAACCTTCAGTGACTTCCGCGACCTCAAGGGCAACAACGGCAATTACGGTGGCGTGGCCTGGGTCTACAGGCGTGGTGGCGAACCCTGCCGCCGCTGCCACACCCCCATTCAACGCGAGAAACTCGGCGGGCGGAGCAGCCACTGGTGCCCGAGCTGCCAGCATTGAACCAACCGCAAGCTTGCGTGGAAACCGCCGCATCACAAACTGCCGAGTTAGCGCAACAGCTCAGCGCGACGATGGCCGCAATTCATCGCCGCGGTTGGTGCGATGGCACGGGAGGGAACTTCAGCTGCGTTCTGCGGTGGCAGCCGCTGGAGCTGCTGATGGCTCCTAGTGGGGTGGATAAGGGCAGCGTTGCCCCAGAGCAGCTGATCGTGGTCGATGCTGCTGGGGCGGTGCTGAAAGGCACCGGGCGGGCCAGCGCCGAAACCGCCCTGCACCTAGCCCTTGTGGAGACCTGTGGAGCCGGTGCGGTGCTGCACACCCATTCCCAAGCCGGCACCCTGCTGTCCCAGCACTACGCACCCACCAAAGCAGGGGCTGCCTTCCTTGTGCTGCAAGACCTGGAGATGCTTAAAGGACTTGAAGGTGTCGCCACCCATGCCACCAGCGTCTCAATTCCAGTGCTGGGTAACGATCAGGATCTGGAACGACTGCGCAGCAACGCGGAACCGCACCTCGCGGCAGCGCCCTATGGGCTACTGATAGCGGGGCATGGCCTCTATGCCTGGGGCAAAGATCTGACAACAGCTCGAAGACATCTCGAGATTCTGGAGTTTCTGCTGGAGCAACACTGGCGCCAACTATTGCTTCAGGGGCTAAGCGGCAGGCAGCACGGCAGGGCAGTTGTGCAACGGCATGGCGTGAGCAATGTGTTGCTTGACATTGAGGGCACTACCTGTCCGGTGAGCTTTGTTTCAGACACCCTTTTCCCCTATGCGGCTGAACATCTCGGCAGCTTTTTGAACGAACAACACAAGGACCCGCAGGTTCAAGAGTTGCTAGAAGAAGTAGAAAAAGCCTGGGCGGAAGATCCAGACCCCGAAGCTCAGTCAATGCGGCAGCAGGGCCAATCAGAGGGGAGGGACTGTGTTTTGAAGTACCTGCGTTGGCTGATCAAGATGGATCGCAAGCTCGCGCCACTGAAAGAGCTGCAGGGGATGATCTGGGAAATTGGCTATCAGATCGGCAAACTTCAGGGTCCGCTTTTTGAAGATGTACCAGGCGCTCTGCGGCAGTGGCATGCAGCAGGACTTCAATTGGCTGTCTATTCGTCTGGATCAGTTGGAGCCCAACAGCTGATTTACAGATACAGCAGTGGTGGAGATCTCAGGGAGATGTTTGGGGACTGGTTTGACACCCGCGTGGGCAGCAAGCGTGATCAAAGCAGCTACAGAAAGATTGCCGAGTCGCTTGATGTTGCCAGCCACCAAATATTGTTCATAAGCGACACCCTGGCCGAATGCGAGTCGGCGGCTGCGAGCGGCATGCAGGTGCTGCTAAGCATCCGCCCAGGCAATCAGGCACAAGCGGTGAGTCGATTTGAGAGGATCAGCTCATTCCAAGACCTGGAGCTAAACCCATGAACCAAGGCGATAAGGAAATTGATGCCAAAGCCGGGACACCGCAGACAAACGAGCAGCAGTTGATCTGCCTCAACCAAAACCTGCTTGAAAGTGTAGTAAGCGGTGATTGGCTCACCTATTCGAGCCATTGCAGCTTGGACCTCACCTGTTTCGAAGCGGAGACCAATGGAATCCTCGCAGAGGGTCTTTCCTTCCATCAATTCTATTTCGACCTACCAGCAGCAGCGACAAGCAGCCCTTCCGCTCCCATACAGGTGAGCATGGCAAGACCACACATTCGCTGGATCAGCCCCGACGCTGCCGTATTGAGCTACACCCGTCTCACCCAGAAGATGGTCGACGGAGCAGCGGTTACTTCTAGCTGCTGCGAGACGCGTGTTTGGCAGAGAATCGATGGCACCTGGAAACACGTCCACGTGCATCGTTCCTGAAAGTCATTTAATCACCAAGCCCCACCAAGAAGCTTAACCAACAAAAAAGCCACCCCTTCGGGTGGCTTTTGAGTAAACCGCCCCATCCTCTTTCAAGAAGATGGGGCAATTTATTTGGATGAATGTTTTACCTGGCATCGAGCTATTTTCTCAGGGGGCTGCCCCCCAAATATCGTTGCCGCTGCAGCGTTTCACAGCCGAGTTCGAGATGGATCGGAGTGGTTCCACTGCGCCATGGACACCAGGATAGTA
>NZ_JAGQCO010000044.1:0-17494 GCF_024346235.1 Cyanobium sp. BA5m-21 | reverse complement strand
GGCAGGGGTTGGCGCCTTTCGGATACGGCAGCGCGGATGCGCTGATCCTCAAGCGCGCTGGGTGTGGCCGCAGCCAAAACTTGGGCCGAATCGGTGCTGACTACCAAGGAACTCTCCGGGTGGTGCTCGCCCGATTCACGCCTGGGCAGCGGCGCAAATCTAGCTAGGCGTCGCCCGGCAACATGGGACTCCCTGAGGGCTAGGCAGATGGCGGATGCAGCGGAGGCCTTGGCCCGTCGGGCCGCCGAGCGGGTGGCCGCTGCAGTGGCCTCAACCGCCGCTGCCGCCGCCCACCACACCAGCCAGGTGCAGCCGCGGCTGGCCAGGGTGCTCGAGGCTTTCGCCGCCGAGCGACTCGGCAGCCAGCACTTCGCTTCGGTGAGCGGCTACGGCCATGGCGATCAGGGCCGGGAGCTGCTGGATCGGGTGTTTGCCCGGGTGCTGCAGGCCGAGGCGGCGGCCGTGCGCCTGCAATTTGTCAGTGGTACCCACGCCATAGCAGCGGCGTTATTTGGTGTGCTGCGCCCCGGCGACCGCCTGCTCGCCCTCACTGGTCGCCCCTACGACACCCTCGAAGAGGTGATTGGCATCCGCGGCAGCGGCCAGGGCTCCCTGGCGGAATTCGGCATCGCCTACGCCGAGCTGGCGCTCACCGCCGCCGGCAGTGTCGATTTCGACGGCCTGGAGGACGCCCTGGCTATGCCTACCCGCATGGTGCTGATCCAGCGCAGTTGCGGCTACAGCTGGCGGCCGTCCCTGTCGGTGGCCCAGATTGGCCTGCTCTGCGAGCGGGTGAAAGCGCTCCAGCCCGGCTGCGTGGTGTTTGTCGACAACTGCTACGGCGAGCTGGTGGAGGCCCAGGAGCCCACGGCGGTGGGGGCCGATCTGATTGCCGGCTCCTTGATCAAAAATCTCGGCGGCACCATCGCCCCCACCGGCGGCTACGTGGCCGGCCGGGCTGAGTTGGTGGAGCAGGCCTGCTGCCGGCTAACGGCGCCGGGCATCGGCGGCGAGGGGGGCACCAGCTTCGACCTCAACCGCCTGTTGGCCCAGGGACTTTTCCTGGCTCCCCAGATGGTGGCTGAGGCCCTGATCTGCAGCGAGCTGGTGGCGGCGGTCTTCTCGGATCTGGGCTACGCGGTGCAGCCCCTGCCCGGTGCCCCCCGCAGCGACGTAATCCAGGCGGTGCGGCTCGGCGATCCCGAGCGGCTCAAAACCGTTTGCCGCGCCTTCCAGGCCGCATCACCGGTGGGCGCCTACCTCGATCCGGTGCCGGCGCCGATGCCCGGCTACGCCAGTGCCCTGGTGATGGCGGGCGGCACCTTCATCGACGGCAGCACCAGCGAGTTTTCCGCCGATGCGCCGCTGCGGGAGCCCTACGTGCTGTTTGCCCAGGGCGGCACCCACCGCGCCCATGCCCAGATCGCCCTGGAGCGGGCTCTGGTGGCACTGGCGCAAGCAGGTCACCAGGTCTGATTACGCAGATCTCGCCGCTGCTTATCACTCCAGGGCCGACAGAATGGCGCCACCTTGCTGCTGCGTGATGGCGCTCCCCATCCCAGGTGATTGCCGCTACGCCGATAGCCACGAATACGTACGCCCTGAGGGCGAGAGGCTGCGGCTGGGCCTGAGTGCCTTCGCCGTCGACCAGCTCGGCGACATCGTGTTTGTGGAGCTGCCCGCAGTGGGCGCCAGCCTTGTTCAGGGCGCCAGTTTTGGCAGCGTTGAATCGGTGAAGGCGGTGGAAGATCTGCTGGCGCCGGTGAGCGGTGTGGTGCTGGCCCGCAATGAGGCGGTGCTCGCCAGCCCGGAGGAGCTGCAGAACGATCCCTACGGCGAGGGTTGGCTGCTGGTGCTCCAGCCAGCTGATCCGGCCCAGCTCGCTGGACTGCTGGATGCGGCCACCTACTCCGCCAAGGTGCAGGGCGCCTGATGGGCACTGCGGACTCACCAGTCCTTTCCTTTATTGGGCGCCATATCGGTCCGAGCGCCGCTGAGCAGCAGCGGATGTTGGCGGAACTCGGAGCGTCCAGCCTCGAGGCCCTGGCCGCCCAGGTGGTGCCCGCCGATTTGCTGCTAGATCCGGCGGCCTCGGCTGCGGGTTTGCCCGAGCCCTGCAGTGAGTCCCAGGCCCTGGCTGAACTTGCCGAGATCGCTGCGGCCAACCAGCTGCAACGCAGCTTGATCGGCCAGGGCTACTACGGCACCGCCACGCCGGCGCTGATCCAGCGCCAGGTGTTTGAAAACCCCGCCTGGTACACCGCCTACACCCCCTATCAGGCCGAAATTTCCCAGGGCCGGCTTGAGGCCCTGCTGAATTTTCAGACCCTGATCAGCGAGCTCACCGGCCTGCCGATCGCCAATGCCTCCTTATTAGATGAGGCCACCGCCGCCGCTGAGGCCATGGCCATGGCTAGCGCTGTCTGCAAGCGCCCCGGGGCCGGCCGCTTTCTGGTGGATCGGGCCGTGTTCCCCCAGACCCTGGCGGTGCTGCAAACCCGGGCCGAGCCCCTGGGTATCCAGCTCGAGCTGGTGGCAGCCGAGTCGCTGGCTGGGGCCACCCTGCCAGCGGATGCTTTTGGTTTGCTGATCCAGCTGCCTGGCCGCCAGGGCCGGCTCTGGGATCCCAGCGAGCTGCTGTCTAGCGCCCGCCAGGCCGGGGTGATCACGGCTGTGGCGATCGATCCCCTGGCCCAGGTGCTGCTGGAGCCGGTGGGCCACCTCGGCGCTGATATCGCCGTCGGTAGCGCCCAGCGCCTGGGGGTGCCGCTGGGTTTTGGTGGTCCCCATGCCGCTTTTTTTGCCACGGGCGAGCAGTTCAAGCGCCAGATCCCCGGCCGCCTGGTGGGGCGCTCGCTGGATGCGGCAGGCCAGCCCGCCCTGCGCCTGGCCCTGCAGACCCGCGAACAACACATCCGCCGCGACAAGGCCACCAGCAACATCTGCACCGCTCAGGTGCTGCTGGCAGTGATGGCTGGCTTTTATGCGGTGCACCATGGCCCCGATGGCCTGGAGGCGATCGCCCGGCGCTTGCTCAGCCTGCGCGCGGCCCTTGTGGCTGGCTTGGAGGCCCTCGCTCTGCCGGTGTTGCCGGGCCAGGGTTTTGACACGGTGTGGTTGCCCCTGCCGCCGGATCAGGCCAAGGTGCTGGTGGCGGCTGCCCTGGCGGCTGGCTTCAACCTGCACCAGGCAGAAGATGGCGTTGGCATCAGCCTTGATGAGCTGAGCAGCGCCGAGGAGCTGGAGCGGCTGCTGCGGGCGCTGGCTGGGTGCGCTGAGCCCTGGCGGGAGCTGGGCAAAAGCCCGCCTGCTGGCCCGGCCATGCCCCTGCGCCAGCAGCCTTGGTTGCGGCAGAGCGTCTTCCATCGCTACCGCAGTGAAACCGAGCTTTTGCGCTACATCCAGCGCCTTTCAGCTAAGGATTTATCGCTGGTGCACGGGATGATCCCGCTGGGTAGCTGCACCATGAAGCTCAATGCCGCCGCCGAGCTGGCGCCGGTGAGCTGGCCGGCCTTCAGCCAGCTGCACCCCTTCGCCCCGGCTGAGCAGGCCGCCGGATACCAGCTTCTGGCGGCGGATCTGGAGCGCTGGCTGGCGCTGATCACCGGTTTTGCCGGTGTGTCGCTGCAGCCCAATGCCGGCTCCCAGGGGGAATATGCCGGCTTGCTGGCGATCCGGGCCTGGCACCGCAGCCAAGGGGACGCCCATCGCACCGTTTGCTTGATTCCCACTAGTGCCCACGGCACAAACCCAGCCAGCGCCGTGATGGCCGGCCTGCAGGTGGTGGCGGTGGCCTGCGATGAGGCTGGCAACATTGATCTCACCGACCTGGAGGCCAAGGCCGCTGCCCACGCCGAGCAGCTGGCGGCGCTGATGGTCACCTATCCCTCCACCCACGGCGTGTTTGAGCCGGCTATTCGCCGTATCTGCGAGCTGGTGCACGCCCGCGGCGGCCAGGTGTACCTCGATGGCGCCAACCTCAACGCCCAGGTGGGCCTGTGCAAGCCGGGTCTCTATGGCGCCGATGTCTGCCACCTCAACCTGCACAAGACCTTCTGCATTCCCCACGGCGGCGGCGGCCCCGGCGTGGGCCCGATTGCGGTGGCATCCCACCTACTGCCCTTCTTGCCGGGTGCCGTAGGGGTTGGGTGCGGAGGGGTGGGGCCCGTGGCTGCGGCACCCCTGGGCAGTGCTTCGATTCTGGCAATCAGCTGGATGTATATCCGCATGATGGGCGGTGCGGGCCTGCGCCAGGCCAGCCAGGTGGCCCTGCTGGCCGCCAACCTGCTGGCCGAGCGCCTGGAGCCCCATTTTCCCGTGCTCTACCGGGGCGCTGGCGGGCGCGTGGCCCATGAGTGCATCCTCGATCTGCGGCCGCTCAAGCGCAGCTGCGGCCTGGAGGTCGATGACCTGGCCAAGCGCCTGATGGACTACGGCTTCCATGCCCCCACGGTGAGCTGGCCAGTGGCGGGCACGGTGATGGTGGAACCCACGGAAAGCGAGTCGCTCGCTGAGCTCGACCGCTTCTGCGCGGCCATGGTGGCGATCCGCCAGGAGGCCACGGCGCTGGAGGCCGGCAGCGCCGATCCCCTCAACAACCCCCTCAAGCGAGCTCCCCACACCCTGGCTGCGGTAACTGCTGATCACTGGGATCGGCCCTATACCCGCCAGCAGGCTGCATTTCCGGCTGGTGAGGATCAGCGCCTAGCGAAGTTTTGGCCGGCGGTGGCCCGGATCGACAACGCCTACGGCGATCGCAACCTGGTGTGCACCTGCCCGAGCATGGAGGAGCTGGCAGGGCCGGAGCTGGCAGAGCAGGAACTGGCCCAAGTGGTACCAGCTGCCACTGTTCATTAGTGCCGTCATGGCGCACACTGTGCGGGCTTGACGCCTGTTAGCAGGCACAATCAGCGCTTAAGCCATTCATTCTCGGGACCATGAAGGGCAGCAACGACGGAACTGGTACAGGAACGGGCCAGGTGCTGCGGGTCGAGGGCACCAACGTGGTGCGTGTTCCTTTTGGTGTGCGTCGCTCCCGCCGTCCCCGTCCCGAGCGCCCCGATCACTGGGCCACCCTGGTGCTGCCTTTTCACATCCACCACGATCCAACGCCGCCTCCCCAGGCAGCTTGAAGTCGGGTTGGGCTAAATCAAGCAGCTTAAATTGCTTCGACCAAGCGCCAATCAACTAGGGCTTTGACGTCAGCTAGGGAGCTGGCCGGTGCCCGAAATGGCAGCAGGTGCATGGGACTTCGCTCGGGGCGCACCAGCCAGGTGAAATCCGCCTGGGGGATCAGCACGAACCCCCGATAACGCACCGTTGCCCGCACCCCGAGGGGATAGTTGCCAGTTGAGGCGATAGCGGTGCTGGCCATTCCTGGTGTCAGAACTGCAGCTATTGCAGCGGGCTGGCGGCAAATTCGCGGCCGTTTACTGAATTACTTTGGGATTGCCTTTACACCCTTAAAAAGGTCTGCGCGGATCTAGGCCTAGACCCTGAAACCCCTTTGCTTAACTGGGTTTTTATTCTGGACCTTTCGGGGCAGCAATTGGTTGAAATAGTGTTCTGGGCTACATAAATTGCAGCCCAGTTGGGGAATCAAACGCCAAGAAGTTGGGGCTCCCGGTAGGGCACGAAGCTAGCCTTGCGCGCGTCGCAGATCGGGCAACGCCAGTCGTCGGGGATCGCTTCAAAGGGGGTGCCCGGAGCGATGCCGGAATCGGGATCGCCTGCTGTGGGGTCGTAAATCATCGAGCACAGTTTGCAGATCCACTTGCCGGCTACGGGCTCATCTGCCTCTCCGGCCACCCCCTTGCCCTGCAGGGCTTCGAGGGCGATGCCGTAGCGCTCGGCGTGGTGCTGCTCGATCGGTTCCAGCAGGCCGAAGTTTTTGGCGGCGGTGCGAAAGATGCCGGCGTGCTGCTGTGATTCGTCGATCTGCTCCTGGAATTCAGCTGCAGCTTCGCCATCGCGATCGGTGCGGGCCTGTTCGGCAAACTCCGGATACATGGTCTTGTATTCGTAGGTTTCGCCCTCGATCGCCAGCTCCAGGCAGCGGCTGAGCAGGGCCTGCTTCTGCTCGCCGGAGAGGTTGGCGGGATCGTCGATGACGAGTTCGGGATGGAGCAGCCGGAAGTGGGCGAAGGCGTGCTCGGTTTCCTGGGCGGCGGTGTCGCGAAACAGCTTGGCCAGCTCGGGGTTGCCGACCTGCTTGGCCACCTCCGCGAAAAATAGGTATTTGCGATTGGCCATGCTCTCGCCGCCAAAAGCGGCTTCAAGATTGGCCTTGGTGCTGGGCTTGGCGATATCCATGGCTTGGCAGGTGTTGCGACTGGCGGAGAGCTTAGCTTACCCGAAGTCGGAACGACTATGAGTTAGTCGTGCTTGCGTGGCTTTGTGGCTCCGTGACTCCGTGCCCCGTGACCCCGGGCTTTGCGGCTCTCAGTAGTTGGCGCCGCTGCGGCGCTGGTGCACGGCCGTGGTGGCGCTGGCGTCGAGCACGCCGCCCTGGCTCACCTGGGCATACAGCAGCCAGTGGTCGCCGCATTCCATGCGCTGCTGCACCGTGGCTTCCAGCCAGGCCAGGGCCTCCGGTAGAAGCGGTTGGCCGCTGGGGCTGTGCTCCAGCTCCAGGCCGGCGAAGCGGTCGGCGCCTGGGGCAAACGGCTGCAAAAACTGCTTCATCGGACCGTTTTCACGCCCTGCGGCCAGCACGTTGAGAGCAAAGCGATCGCCGACGTGCAGCAGGGCCTCCACCGCCCGGTCTTTCGCTACGGCCACTGTGAAGCCAGGCGGTGAGAAGCTGGCCTGGCTCACCCAGCTGGCCACCATGGCGCTGCTGAGGCGGTTGCCGCCCTCCCCTTTGCTGGTGGTGAGCACGCACAGGGAGCCCACCACCCGGCCCAGGGCCTGCACTGCTGGATTGCTGCGGCTCTCGCTGAGTCCGCCACTGGCGGTTCGGCGCTGCGCCTTGCGCTGTTCGCTCTGCAGTTGGCGGCCAAGGGCGGTGCCGGTTTCCTCGATGGCTTTGAGGCTGGCCGCATCGGGGCTGAACTTCACCTTGATCGGTTCAAAGGCGAAGTGGAAGCCGCCATCGCGCAGCTTGCTCTCCAGCAGATCCAGGGCTTCACCGCTCCAGCCAAAGCTGCCAAAGACCCCAACCGGCTTGCTGCGGTCGCCCTCAGCTAGCACCGTGCCCAGGGCTGACACGATCGGTGTGGGGGCATGGCCGCCAAGGGTGGGAGAGCCGATCAAAATCGCATCGCAGCTGCGGATCGCCGCCAGCAGCTGCTCAGGTGGCGTGAACTCGCAGTTGATGCTCTCCACCCGCACGCCGGTACGGGCGACCCCCTGGGCGAGGGCATCGGCGATGGCGGCCGTGTTGCCGTAGGCGCTGGCAAACAGCAGTGCCACCGATAGGCGCGCCCGCTCCTGGGTTGCGCCCCAGCGGTGGTAGTCGTTGAGGAGGCTGCGCCAGCTCTCGCTGATCGCCGGCCCGTGGCCGGGCGCAATGGTGCGGATGTCGAGGGCTTCGAGCCGCTCCACCACCGACTCCACCTGGCGCGCCATCGGTGCCATAAGGCAGTCGTAGAAGTAGCGGCGGTCTTCCTCACTGCTGCTGCGGTTGGCCTCAGCGAAGCTCTCGCTGCAGAGGTGGGCCGCGAAAAACTTGCCACTCATCAGCAGGCCGCTGGTCTCCTCGAAGGCCATCAGCGCCCCGGGCCAGCGGGGGGTGGGGGTGGGAATCAGGCGCAGCACGTGGCCGTCGACGAGGTTGCGGCTGGCCTCCTGCTTCACCACATCGATCCGAGGTAGCGCTGGGATCGGCTCGGGGGTTGTCTCGCTGCCGGGGGCGACCGGTTTCTGCAGGTTCCAAAGCTCTGCGAGCAGCTTGGCGCCGGTGTTGGAGCTCACCAGCAGCAGGTTGGGCCAGCGGGCCGCCAGTTGGTGCAACAGGGCTACCCGATTGGGGTTGACGTGACCCACCACCACCTTCAAGGGGGCCTCGGCCGGCACCAGCTTCGCCAGCTCTGCCAGGAAGGGCTCGGCAAAGGAGCCGCCGGGGGGATGGACCAGCAGGGGCACCTCCTGGAACAGGAAGCTGTTGGCGGTGGTGCCGCGCTCCAGGCCGTATTCCACCTCGAAGCGCAGCCGGTTGGGGCTCAGCCCCTTGAGGCAGATCAGCCCCGGCTCGATGGGGAGCTGGATGACGCGTCGGCTGGGGCCGGGCTCGGCAGGGCTGCCCATCAGTAGTGGTTCCCGACTTTGCGGTGGTGCACGGCGGTGCTGGCTTCGGTGTCGGCCACGTTCCCCTGCTCCACCTCGGCGTAAATGATCCAGTGGTCGGGGCCCTCGAGGCGTTGCACCACGCGGCAGCCCAGGTAGGCCAGGGCATCACCGAGCACCGGGCCGCCCGTGGCGGCGCCCTCGAGGGTGCTTACCCCGGCGAAGCGGTCGGCTCCGGGCGGGAAGCGCTTGAGGAAATGGCGCAGCAGCTCCTGGTGGTTGTCCTCCCGCAGGATGTTGAGCACGAAGCGATCGTCCACCTGCAGCAGCGCCTCGATGGCCCGGTCTTTGGCTACCGCCACCGTGAGGCCGGGGGGCTCGAAACTTGCCTGGCTCACCCAGCTGGCCACCATCGCTGAGCTGCGCGTGCCCTCCGGTGTCTCCTGCCGCGCCGTCACCACATACAACCCCCCGGAGAGGCGCCCCAGGGCCTTGTCGAGATCGGCATCTAGAGACTTCATCGCGGCGATTGTCTTCTCCTTGGTTAGCAGCTGGCCTAGGTCGGTGCCGGCTTCCTCGCAGCGCTGATAGTCGTTGCCGCCAGGCACCTGGCGCACCCGCAGCGGTTCAAAGGCGGTCTTCTGGCCGAGGCTGCGCAACTGGCTGGCCACGGTGTCGATCGGCTCGTCGTTGCCGCCGAAGGCGTCGTAGCTGCCCACCCACTGCTTCGGTTTGAGGGCCGCTAACAAGGTTCCGATCGAAGCTTGCAGCTCGGCATCGGGCCGGGCTGGCCAGGTGGGTACCACCACGGCACTGGCTTCACCGATCAGGGCACTGAGCTCCTGGGCGTCGGTGGCGCGCAGATCCACCAGCTGCACTGCGGCGCCGGCCTTGCCGATGCCGCGGGCAATCGCCTGGCTGAGGCGGTCGCAGAAGCCGTATTGGCTCAGATAGCAAACTGCCGCATAGTTTTCGCCCGTGCTGCGCTCACTGCTCCAGGTTCGGTAGTCATCCAGCCAGAGGCCGAGGTGATGGCGCAGCAAGGGCCCATGACCCACCGCCACCGTGGTGATCTCGGGCAACCCATCCATGCGCTTCATCGCCTGCAGCACGCTGCGAGCGTTGGGGCCCATCAGGCAGTCGTAATAGAAGCGAAAATCTGGGGCTATGGCGCCGGGATCGGTGTCGAACAGCTCCTTGGAGCAGTAGTGCAGGCCAAAGGCATCGCAGGTGTAGAGGATGCCGGTGCCGTGGTCGAAGGAAAAGATCGTGTCGGGCCAGTGCAGGTTTGGAGCGCTGAGAAACTCGAAGCGGTGGGCCACGCCACTGGTGGGGTTGGTGCCCAGATCGAGCTCTTCGCCGCTTTTTACCGCCCGGCTTTTGAAGGGCCGGTGCACCTGATTCTCAAGAAACTGGATCGCAACCTTGGAGCCCACGATCTCGATCTCGGGGTTGAGCTCGAGCAGGTGGCCTATCAGTCCCGAGTGGTCGGGCTCGGTGTGGCTCACGATCAGGTGATCGATTGCTTTGGGGTCGATCAGCTCCTGCAGCAGCGGCAGCCAGCTGCCTTCAAATTTGAGGTGGCTGGTATCGATCAGGGCGGTGCGCTCGCCCCGCACCAGGAAGCTGTTGTAGGTGGTGCCGTTGCGCAGGCCAAACTCAATATCAAAGCGGCTGCGGTCCCAGTCGAGCGAGCGGATCGTGGTGGTGTCCGGTGCGATCGGCTCGCATTGCAGGCTGAGGCGGGCTGCGGTTGCGACGGCACCAACCATGGATCGATCCGCAATTTGTCCAACTTTAGGAAGCCCGCCGACAAAAAAGGCCCGGCGGGTGGGCCGGGCCTGGGAGGTTTCTCTTCTCTCTCGTGTCCGCTCGGCCCTGATCAGCCCTCCACCTGCACCTGCACGGTGGTGAGGTTCTGGGCCTTAGGTGCCGTCACAGTGAGCAGGCCGTCGCGGTAGTGGGCTTGCAGGCTTTCGCGGTTGATGCCGCCGGGGAAGCGGAAGCTGCGGCTCCAGGTGCCGTAGCGGAATTCGCTGATCAAGGAGGTCTGTTTGGCGACCGGGGAAGAGGCATCGGGGCTTGGCTGGCGGCGCTCGGCGTTGATCACCAGGCTGCGGTCGGTGGCCTTGACGTCGATCGAGGTCTTATCGACACCGGGAAGCTCAAGGGCGATTACATAGGCGTCGTCGGTTTCGTGCACCTCGGCGGCCGGCACTCGCTCGGCGGCGGGACGCTCGGCAGCGCGCAGTTGTTGCTCGAGTAACTCGAAGGGATGTTGGTGCAGGGTGAGCATCGGATGTTCTCCGGGACACAGCCAATGTGCTGCGGCCAGCCGGGCGACGGCAGGGGGTAGACCGCCCGTTTTGGTTCGGCCCTTACGGCCCCGTTCGGTTGGCACCACTGGCAGGTAGGGGCAACCGGCAGCGCTGCTTTAAGGCGGCGATCACCCGGCCGATGGCGTCGGGATGGCCCTGCACGCTGAAGGCTTCCCGCTCCAGTTGCCGGTTGCCGTGGTGGTAGCGGGTGGTGAGGATGCCGCTGATCTCCTGCTCCACCACCGGGTTGAGCCGCACGTTCCAGCCCAAGGGCTGCAGCACGCCGGTGGGACAGCTCTGGGCTGCGTGAATGGCCTCATGCAGGAACACCTGTCGGCCGATGCCCAGCTCGAAGGCCACCGGCGCGATCCAGAGGGTGCGCGTTTTGGCTTGGAACAGCCCGTAGGCGCCGCGTACTGGCGGCGGGGCCAGCCGCACCTGAAAACCGCGTTGCTGCAGGGTTGTGAGCAGGGGCCGCAGCTCGGCGGGTAGTTGGGGCGGCGGCGCTGGGATGGCGGCGATCACAACAGGTTTGCCTTCACAACAGCTGGGTGCATCACAACAGCCACCAGCGGCTGAAGCGGGCGGCCTGGCCGCAGGGCTGGCCTGAGCTATCGCGCAGGGTCCAGAGGCGGGCGGCTTCGATGGCAAAGCGGCGGCCGCGGCTGTCGATGCGGATGCCCCGGTAGCCCGAGATCGCTTCTTTGGCTTGGGCTGCCACCAACGCCTGGCGGCGGCTGGCCCGCTCGGCGGGCTCGGCGGTGAGCCGCGACGGCATACCCACCAGCTCGGGCCAGGGGCGCAGCCATAGGCGCAGGGCCGCCCGGTTGGCATAGATCAGTCTTGGCCCTGGCTCGCTGCTGGGATCGGCGCCGTCATGGGCCAGCAGCACCAGCTCGGCGGCAAACAGCTCCTGGGCCACCAGCTGGGGCGAGGCGTCGGCGGCTAGGCCGGCGATCAGAGGGGTGCCGAAGGCGCGCTGGTAATTGCTGAGCAGGCACAGGGCCAGGCTTTGGGCCGCCGGCGTCAGCCAGGGGGGCGGGCTGGGGAGCTCAGCTGTCATCACCGTTGGCCGGGCCCATGGCCTTGGCCATGGCCAGGGCCGCCAGCTGCTGGCCGTGGGCCTTGAGGTGCTCCAGGAAGTGGAGATTGGCCTCGGGGAAGCGGGGTTCTTCTGCCAGGGGCAGGGGACCGGCGGCATCGAGGCCGGTGTCGCCCTCCAGGGCTGGTGTGATCACCACCAGATCCGAATCGAGGGCTGCGCCGTAGCGCCACCAGCGGTTTGGGTCCTTGATGGCTGGATGCACCGGCTGCAGCGCCACTGCGGCGCCCGGCTGGGAGCCCTGTTTGGCGGCAGCCTGTCTGGCCTGTTTTGCCAGCGCCTTGCGCCGCCGCTTGGCCAGGTCGGCCAGCAGCTGGGCCCGGGTGCGGCCGCGCAGCTGGAACAACACGAAGGGGTCTTCGCTGAAGCGATCGCCCATCAGGTAGTAGACGGCGCTGACGTGCTTGCAGGGGTTGGCCTTATCGGGGCAGCTGCACTCGCTGCGCACCTCCTGCAACTTGAACGGAAACAGGCGCTTGCCGCTGGCCGCGAAGGCGCGCTCTATGTCCTGGGGCATGACGCCGGCCAGCAGCTGGGCCGACCAGCGCGCCTTCTGGGTGAGGGCGTCGAGCACGTAGTTCCAGTCGTCGTCGTGGAGCACGTCGAGCCAGAGCTTCACCTTGTAAGGCTCTTCGTCGGTGCCCTGCACTCGGGCATGCACTCGCCGCCCCTCAAAGCGGATCGAGGTGACATTGCCGCTGCGGGCATACTCCCAGGCGCGCTCCAGGCGCTTTTTGAAGCGGTAGGAGTTGATCAGCTCCATCCACTGCTCCACCCACCAGGGCTGCTGGGCCAGGCCCTGGTCGCCGAGCTGGGTGTTGATGGCGCTGGCGTAGGTGGTGGGGGTGAGGGTCATGGGAAGGTGATGCCTACGCGTTCGATGTGTTCGCGCAGGGGGGCGTAGCGGAGCGATTCCCAGTGCGTCACATCAAAGAGATAGGGGGTGGGCAGTTGGTCGAGGGCTTCGTGCAGAGCAGCGCTGCAATCATCGTTGGCGCTGTAGGCCAGATCGATGTCGGAGCCACTCCAGTGGCGGCCCATCGCCCGAGAGCCATAGAGCTTCAGCCAGTGGATCTGGGGGAAGCGCTTCAGGCAGCAGCGGATCTCGGCCACGGTGCGATCGGGGATGCCGTGGTTGATATCGGCAGGGGCTGAGCTGGTGGTTGGCGCACTCATGGGGCCTCCTGCCGTTTGGTTGCCAGTAGGTCGTGCAGTTGCTGCAGGCCACTGAGGTAGCGCTCCTGGATCTGATCTACGGCTTTGCGGGCTCTGGTGTCGTCATAGGTGTGGGCCATCAGGTTGCGCTCCTCCAGCATGTCGATCCACAGCTGGCCGTTGTTGAGCAGGCCGGTGGCAAAGGCCTGTTTGAGCACTTCGCGTGGCAGCTTGGCATCGATACCGTTGTAAACGAGAAAATCCTTGAGGGTTTTCCAGCTCAGCTCAAAGGTGAATTCATAGGCCTTGATCACGGCCATGCGGATTAGCTCGTTGCCAGGATCCTGCTGGTGGATTTCTAAGGCCCAGCGCAGGCGCTGGTAGGCGCGCTGGAGGTTGTCGAAGCGCTGTTTCCAGCGAACATCAGAACCCTGGGCATCCATGGCGTTAATCCTCTTCGCTCAGGGCCACTAGATCTTTGAGTTGGCCCACATCAAAGCCGCCGAGCCAGTCTTCACCGGAGCCGACGATTTCTGCAGCCATTTTTGACTTCTCTTTGATCATGCGGTCGATTTTTTCTTCCACCGAGCCGCTGGTGATGAACTTGTGCACCAAAACCCGGTTTTGTTGGCCGATCCGGTAGGCCCGGTCGGTGGCCTGGTTTTCCACGGCCGGGTTCCACCAGCGGTCGATGTGGAAGACGTGGCTGGCCCGGGTGAGGTTGAGGCCCACACCACCGGCCTTGAGCGACAGCAAAAACAGCTGGGGGCCGCGGGGGTCGTCCTGGAAGCGATCGACCATCGCCTGGCGCTCGGTTTTGCTGGTGCTGCCGTAGAGGAACGGCACCTCCTGGCGCCATTTGCGCTCCAGGTGGGCCTTGAGCATTAGCCCCCATTCGGCGAACTGGGTGAATAGCAACGCCCGGTCGCCCGCTTCGATTACCTCCTCGAGGATCTCCTCGAGCCGCTGCAGCTTGCCGCTGCGGCTGCTGAAGCTGCCGTTGCCGCTGGCCAGCACGGTCTCGGCGTTTTCCTTCAGGGCCAGGGCCGGGTGGTTGCAGATCTGCTTGAGCTTGGTGAGCAGGGCCAGCACCTGGCCGTGCTTCTGGCCCAGCGGTGCCCGGGCGATGGCATCGAGGCTTTCGTCGACTGTCTTGTTGTAGAGCTTCTTCTGCTCGGGAGCCAGGCCCACCCATTCATTGAGCTCCACCTTCTCCGGCAGGTCGGAAATGATCGACTTGTCGGTTTTGAGGCGCCGCAGGATGAACGGCCCCACCCGGCTTTTGAGATCCCGCAGCGACGACATGTCGCCGTACCGCTCGATCGGCAGCCGGTAGCGCTGGCGGAAGAAGGGCTCATCGCCGAGCACCTTGGGGTTGAGGAAATCCATCAGCGCCCACAGCTCGCTGACGCGGTTTTCCACCGGCGTGCCGGTGAGGGCAATCCGGAAGCGGCTGCCCCCTTTGCCGCCGCGGCTGGGGCGGGCCAGGTCCCGGGCCGCTTGGCTTTGTTTGGCGGTGTGGTTTTTGATCGCCTGGGCTTCGTCGATCACCACCCCCTGCCAGTCGATGCTTTCGAGCAGCTCGCTGTCGCGTTGCAGCAGGCCGTAGCTGGTGAGCACCAGATCCACGCCCTTAAGAGCTTTTTTGAGGGCCTCGGGGCTGGAGGGCCGGCGCGGGCCGTAGTGCTCCCTCACGCCCAGCTCGGGGGTGAAGCCGTGGGCTTCGCGCTTCCAGTTGGTGAGCACCGAGGTGGGCGCCACCAGCAGCACCGGTCGTTTGAGTTCGTCTTCGGCCTTGAGGTGCTGCAGGAAGGCCAGCAGCTGGATCGTTTTGCCCAGGCCCATGTCGTCGGCTAGGCAGGCGCCTTGGTCGAAACGGTGCAGGAAGGCCAGCCAGCCCAGACCCCGCTCCTGATAGGGCCGCAGCTGGCCGGAGAAGCCAGGTGGGGCGGGCAGGGGGTCGGGTGCTTTCTGCTGGTGGTACTGCTCCAGTACGGCCTGCAGCCGGGGGCCGGCATCGAAGCGGTGCACCGGCAGCCGATGGAAGGTGTCGCCGTCGCTGGCGGTGAGCCGCAGGGCGTCGTCGAGGCTCAGGCCTGGATCGGCAACGCTGAAACGCTCGGCGTTGCGCAGGTCGGCGGGACGCAGCTCGATCCAGGCCCCCTTGTGCTGCACAAGGGGGCTGCGCTTGGCCTGCAGGCGTTCCAGGTCCCGCAGGGTCAGGGTGACGCCGCCGATCATGAATTCCCATTCCCAGGTGAGCGTTTCGCCCAAGGTGAAGCCGCGCGATTTCTCAGGCAGCTCGGCCTTGATGGACAGGCCCAACCGGCTGGCCAGGCCCCCTGCGAGGCTGGCCGGCAGCACTACACCCACGCCCACATCGCGCAGCTGGTGGGCGCCGGTGCGCACCAGCACAAACGCCTCGGCTGGCGTGAGCTGCATCGTTTCCGGGGTGGCCGAATCCAGCCCCCGCACGATCGGTTCAAACACCGTCAGGGCCCGGCCCATGCCTTCAAGCAGCAGCTCGCTCGGTTGGGGCACGGCCACTTCGCCCATCTGCAGGCCCCGATCGCCGGCGGCCCAGACGGCGGCGGCGGGCACCCGCAGGCTCGGGTCGGCTTCCGCCTGCAGCCCGAAGCGCAGCTCCCAGAGCTCCTCGCCCTCGGCGGGGGTGAACAGCTCCAGGCAGGTGCGGGCTGGCTCCACCTTGCCCGCCACCCCTTCACGCCAGTGGTGGGTGGCGATGCTGAGACGCTCCAGCTCCTCATCGCCCAGGCTGAGGCTGCCATCGCCTTTGCCCAGGGCCTTCTGCCAGGCCGCCAGCAAGGGATCGAGCCCGCCTGCGCTGGCACTGAAGCCCACCCGCAGCTGGCCATCGAGCAAGGCTTCCAGCAGGCTGGCCACTCGCAGGCGCCCGCTGCCGGGGCGGCGGCAGGCCAGGGAGGGGTCACCGCTGGGGCCGGCGGCCAGGGCGCAGGTGGCCACCTGGGGCAGGCCGCTGGCCAGGTCTTCGAGGCGGCGGCGGTCGTCTTCGCGGTTGAGCAGGGGCAGCCAGCGGGCCTTGCCCTCGGCGATCTGGGGTAGCCAGCGGCTGCGGGCGATCAGGCTCAGGGCCCAGCGCTGCAGGTGACTCCACCAGCGCAGCTCATCGGCCATCTCCGGGTGCTCACCAGCCAGGGGTACCTGGCTGAGCCATTCGCCCGCATTGGCAGCATCGAGGGCCCAGCCCTCCACCTGCCAGGGCCACCATTCGAGCTGTTTGGGAATTGGTTCGCCGGCCTGCAGGGGCAGGCCGCTCCAGCTGCTGGCACTGGTGCGGCGGCCCTTGGCCGCCTGGTTGCGGCTGGGCAGGGTCAGGGTGGCCCGGGCTGGGCGCAGGGCCTCTGACCACAGCCCGTTGTCGTCGAGCCAGGTGGCCAGGTCGTCTTCGTTGAGGGCCAGGGGGTGCTCAGGGGCCTCCAGCTTTGGCACGGCAGGGGTCGCCACCCGCCAGGTGTCGGCCCACAGGAATAGGCGACCGCCCGAACCCTCGGGGGGAAACAGCCAGGTGGCGTGCAGCAGGCTCATGAACCCGGCCTTACGGCCGTCGGGCGGGCAGGAGGCGTGGTGCCAAGCGCTGCGCTGAATGCAGCACCAAGGCGCTGCCGATCAGCGGCAGCCAGAGCGGCAGCCACCCGCGGATCAACGCCATCATCACAGTTGGCAGGCCCGATGCCAGGTCTAGGGGGCTACCGAGGCTGCGAATTCCACACACCGCGCCCACCAACCCCGCCTGTAGGTGGCTGTCGTTTGGGTCGACCCGCTGCAGGTGAAAGGCCAACAGACCATAAAAAAAGCCGCAGCCCGCTGAGCGCAGAGCTGGATCCAGGCCTGCTGCCAGCAGCTCTGGCAAGCCCGCCACGGCACCGGCGGCCAGGGCCCAACCGATCGATTGCAGCCTCAGCTGGTCGCGGGGCTCGCTTTCGGCCACAGACACGGGGATCGGGTTAGGTCCATTGCTGGGCGATCATGCCCTGCTCAGGGTTGTATTGCTCCGCCATGGCCGTCACAGCACATACCGGTCGTCCTCGCACCGGTGCTGAGATCCGCGCCGCTTTCCTCGATTTTTACGAGCAGCGGGGCCACAAAGCGATGGCGAGCGCTTCGCTGATCCCGGACGACCCGACGGTGCTGCTCACCATTGCCGGCATGCTGCCGTTCAAGCCGGTGTTCCTTGGTCAGGCGCCGCGGCCGGCGCCTAGGGCCACCACCAGCCAGAAGTGCATCCGCACCAACGACATCGAAAACGTGGGCCGCACGGCGCGGCATCACACGTTTTTTGAGATGCTCGGCAACTTCTCCTTCGGCGACTACTTCAAGGAGCAGGCGATCCAGTGGGCCTGGGAGCTGAGCACCGGGGTGTTCGGCCTCTCGCCCAACAACCTTGTGGTGAGTGTGTTCCGCGAAGACGATGAGGCCGGCGCGATCTGGCGTGACGTGGTGGGGGTGAACCCCAAGCGGATCATTCGCATGGATGAGGCTGACAACTTCTGGGCCTCCGGCCCCACCGGTCCCTGCGGCCCCTGCTCGGAGATCTACTACGACTTCAAGCCCGAACTCGGCGACGACGGCATCGACCTGGAAGACGACTCGCGCTTCATCGAGTTCTACAACCTGGTGTTCATGCAGAACAACCGCGATGCGGAGGGCACCC
>NZ_JAGQCO010000043.1:0-17713 GCF_024346235.1 Cyanobium sp. BA5m-21 | reverse complement strand
GTTTTTAACAAGCGAGCCTTTGTGCCTAGGGCTGGCAAGCTATTCGATCTACCTTTTTCCTATTTGGTCGCTCAGGTGCGCTGAGTAGCGCCGCCTTCAATCCACTCCAGCAGAATTGAATTCACCAGCTCAGGTGCTTCGTCGTGGGGGCAGTGTCCAAGCCCCGGCAGCACGCGTAGATCATGAATACATGAGTATTGCTCTGCCCAGCGGCGTGCCTCGGCTGGATCCTCCCAGGGATCAGCTTCCCCCCAGATCATGCGCACCGGCAGCGGCGGGGTGGCGGCGCTTAGATCGGCCAGCAGCTCGGGGGCTAGGTGGTCGTTAAACAGGTTGACGAAGCCGCGAAAACTTTCCGTGGCACCTGGATCGGTGCTGGGTCGGTGCAGCAGGGCTACCAGCTCGTCGTCGATGTGGGCACCACTCGGGTAGGCCCGCGCCAGCACGCTGCGAATGAAGGCCGGCTGAGCCAGTAGGCGAAACAGGGGTGCGATTACCCAGCGCTGCCGCACCAGCTGCTTCACCAGGGGGCGACTGGCCCGTTCCCAGCCCGGCAGCTGGGCCGCCCGCTTGTCGTCGAGGGTGCGCTGGGCGCAGTCGATCAAGATCACCTGAAAGGGTGGGAAACCCTCTGCCAGTAGCAGCCTGGCGGCGGTGAGGGCCACCATCGCGCCGATCGAGTTGCCCACCAGGTGCACGCGGGGCTGGGCTGGGCCGCTGCCAGGTTCGGCCAGAAGCAATTGCCTCACCGCGTCGGCTACCTGGCGGCCCCAGAGGTCGAAGCAGTACTGAACAGCGCCCTGCCTTGGCGGCTCTTGAGCTAATCGCGAAACAGGCTTATCGCTGGCGCCAAAGCCCAGCAGGTCGAGGGCGATCACCCGGGCATGGGGAGCGAGGGCCGGCAGGTTGTGGCGCCAATGGCCCACAGACGCCCCAAAGCCATGGATAAGCACAACCCGGTCGGTGCTGCTCGGCGAGCCCGCTGCAAGCAAGTGGATCCGATGTCCCTGCCAGTTCCAGTCGCTGGGGATCGGATCCGTATCAGTAAGTGCTTGGCTCAGACAGCAGCCTTCTGATTAGCCAGCAGGTCCTTGAGCTTGGCCAGTTCGCCGGCCCAGCGGGGATCGGGAGCTTCGCTATCGACGTTGTCGGCGTGCACAACCTTGTTGACGGCCTTGCGGGCAGCGGTGGGAGCCGCGCCGCCGGGGCGACGCTCGCCGGGGGCAGGGCTGCGGCTGTCCTTGCGCTCAGAGATTTCGATGCGCATGGCATTGCCACCGAAATCCTTGCCGTTGAGCTGCTCGATCACGGTTTCGGCAGTCTTTTGATCTTCGACATTTGCAAAGCCGAAGCCGCGGCAAGCGCCGGTGTCGCGGTCGTTGACGGCCTTGAAACGCACTCCTTCACCCACGGCACTGAACAGAGCCTCGAGCTCCTTGGCATCAAAGGTCTGCGGCAGGTTGCCGACGTAGAGGCGAATGCTCATGGGGAAGGGGGAAGAAAACTTTCTGCAGGCGAGGAGAAGCCTCTCGAAGCGCCTTTACATCAGAAAGTTAATCACGCCGCCGGTCCTCGCTTCCCTCCCGTGCGTGTTGCTGCCACCAGCTTTGTGCCGCCGCCAGCACTTCTGCGCGGGCATCAGCATGGGCCTCGGGCCCTGCAACCAGGCGCCCGAAAGCTCGCTCGAGGGTCAGGTGTGCGAGCAGGCGCCCCAGCAGGCGGCCTGGGGGAATCGCCAGCTCCTGCTGCAGGCTGAGGCCATCTAGGGGCGGCGCTGGATGGAACAGGGGGTCGCTTGGCAGGCGCCAGCGCTCCAGTAGGCCCGCCCCCGACTGGGGGAGCAGCAGTAGCAGGGCGGGCAGATCGGCCTCCAACGCGCTGCATAGGGCCAGGCGTCCAGCCTCCGGTAGCCCATCCCAGCCACCCACTGAGCCCAGCTCCTGGCGCCAGTGGCGCAGGGCCCGGCTGCGTTGCTGCAGCCTGCGGCTGCTGCGCAGGCCGGCCAGGGCTTCAGGTGTCAGCAGGGCAGTTAGGCGCGCAAGAGGCAGGGCCCAAGAGATTTCTTCGGCTTCCAGGCCCCGATCCTGGGCTTGATTCAGGCCCAGTGCGCTTAGGGCGGCGGCACCCGTCTCAGTTGTACCGCTGATAGTGGCATCGGCGCCCCAACTCCCTAGTAGGCCGCATTCCAGGGCCAGGGCCAGGCCCGTTTCTCCGTAGGCAGCGCAGGCCAATTTCTCCAGCTCCGCCAGCACCCGTTCGCCGGCTACCTGGGCGAGCTGGCTGGCATGGGATTCAATCCAGCGGCGGCTGGTGGGGTCTAGTTCAAAGTTCAGGCAGCAGGCCAGGCGGATGCCTCGCAGCAGGCGCAGGGGGTCGGCGAGCAGATTTGCTTCGCTCACCGCCACCAGCTGACGGCTGCCCAGGTGATTGAGACCGCCGGTGGGGTCCACCAGGGCTGCCGCGGCGGCGCCGGCGGCGGGCACGGGCAGGGCGATGGCGTTGATTGTGTAGTCGCGGCGCCTCAGGTCTGCTTCCAGGCTTGAACCTTCCTGGCGGGCCAGGTCGAGGCTCCAGCCCCCCAGCACCAGCCGGGCGATGCTGCGCTCCGCATCCAGCACCACGCAGGTGCCGCCATGGTCCCTGGCCAGCTGGCGGGCCAGGGCTAGGGCATCTCCAGGCACCACTACGTCCAGGTCCGGCTGGCGCTCCAGGCCCCCCAGCAGACCATCGCGCACGGCGCCGCCCACCAGGGCCGTGCCAGGTGGCAGGGCTTCTCGGGGAAGGGGCCAGGGCTCGGCCAGCAGGCGCTGCCACAGCTCTTCTGCCACCTCGCCAGTGGGGCGGTGAGCCGTCACAATGGGTCCCTGGCTCCGCCTGGGCAGCATGTGCATCTGCGTGGATTGCCACTGGGTCGACCGCTGTCAGGCTTACCACGCGGTGGAGCGTCAGCACGGTGCGCCCCACCTCTGCCTGGAGCCCGATCTCAGCCCGACCGAGCCACGCATTCACGTGCAGGTGCAGGATCTTCCCGCAGGTGGGGTGGGAGTGGAGTGGGACGTGCGCGCCTGCGGCAGTTTTCAGCGGGATGTGGGCCGCTGGCAGCGTCTCTGCCCAGGCGCAGCCCTGCCGCGATGAGGACAAGCTGATGGCTGCCGTTTTGGCCTTGCACAGCTCCAGTAAGGTGCTCGGTGTAGGAGTTCGCTGGCTTGACGGGCCAAGCGCTCTGGCGGGCCGCACTGTGGTGCGCGCCTTTCCTCTCGGCCGCGAGCTCTCCAACCAGCTGTTCAGCTGCATTGAACAACTATTGCCAGCTGAGCAGTGGCCCCAGCTCAGCCGCCTGGCGGTGGCCACTGGTCCAGGCGGGTTCACCGGCACCCGGCTCACGGTGGTGCTGGCCCGCACCTTGGCCCAGCAGTTGCAGTTGCCCCTCGACGGCGTGGGCAGCTTTTTGCTGGTGGCCCGGCGGCTGGGGATTGGCGAGCCAACCTGGTTGGTGCAGGAGCTGCCGCGCCGCGGCGTGGTGGCTGGGCTTTATGCCCCTGCTGGCCCAGATCGCGCCATCATCGAGTTGCAGGCGCCCCGGCTGTTTGCCCCAGATACGCCCTTGCCGCCGGGTCCCCAGCTGTCCGCCGCGGCCCTGCTGCCCAACGACGTTGAGCAATTGCTTGAGCTAAGCGTGCAGGCGGCAGATCAGGGCCTGGCAGCTCCCTGGCAGCCCGTGTTGCCCTCCTACCCCACTTCGCCGGTTGCGGGGCTCTGATGGTGTCCCAACCCGATCCGCTGCAGCGCCCTCCCCTTCGCCGTGTTCAGGGGCGCTCCCGCAAGCGGCGCTCTCGCCGGCCTCGCCCCAGCCCCTGGGGGCTGGTGGCGCTGCTGCTGGCTGGTGGTTTTCTTTGGCTGTCGCGCGGTTGGTGGTGGCCGGCGCCCCCGCCAGCCCAGATGATCCTGGTGCTGGGCGGCGATCTGGCGCGGGAGCGGGAGGCGGCGGCTTTGGCGGCCCGCCGGGGATTGCCGGTGGTGGTCAGTGGCGGCAGTAATCCTGAATATGCTCATTGGTTGTTTGAGCAACGCCAGGGCTTGCCATCCCACCAGGTGCAGCTCGACTACCGAGCTCGCGACACCCTTTCCAATTTCACCTCCCTGGTGGACGATCTGCGCCAAGCCCGCATCCGCCACGCCCTGCTAGTCACCAGCAGTGACCACATGGACCGGGCTCTGCTGGTGGGAAGGATCGTGGCCGGCAGCCGCGGCATCCACCTCACTCCGGTGCCGGTTTCCTGTGGTGATAAATGTCAGCCGGAGGGGCGGCGCAAGGTGTGGGGCGATGGACTCCGGGCTGCCTTGTGGGTGCTGAGTGGCAGAGACCTCAAGGACTGGGCGGCAGCTCGCCTGCCTGGCCAGCTGGGCCCAGCTGGCGGCCATTGATCAAACCCTGGTCGAGCAGAGCATTGATCTGGGCCTGACAGGCGGCCGTGGCGACGTCGAGGTCGGCTCTCCGCCGTGAGGCGGGTGGTGCAATTGGCGTGCCAATGCGGATGTGAATGGGCAGTAGCCGTGCCCCCGCTTGCCCAGGCCCCAGGGCCCGGTGGCTGTTGATGATCGCCACTGGCAGCAGGGGCACGCCGGCTCGGGCCGCCAGCAGGGCGGCGCCAGCCTGGGGATCATTCACCCGGCCATTGCTCTGGCGGGTGCCGTCGATGAATACGCCGGTGGCCCAACCCTCGAGCAGGCGGTTGGTGGCGGTGCGGATGGCCTCGCGGTCGCTGGCACCTCGGGACACCGGGTAGGCGCCGCAGGCCCGGATGATGGCGCCGAGTATCGGCACCCTGAACAGCTCTGCCTTGGCCATGAAGGCCACTGGCCGGCCAAGGGCGTGGCCCAGTAGGGGTGGGTCAAGGTGGGAGCCGTGGTTCGCCACCACCACCAAAGCCCCTTGCCTTGGCACGTTGCCATTGCCAGCGGTGCGGCCGCGAAACAACAAGCGGTAAATCGGAAACACCAGCAGACAGCTGATCAGCCGGTAGGTGAGGCTCGGCGGCGGTGTGCGGATCAGGGCCGGCGGCTGGCTTGATTGGCTCATAGGGCCAGGTCGGCGGCGCTGCTGATCTGGGCGGTTTGGATGCCCGGGCAGCTGCGTTTGATTAGGCCGCTGAGCACGGCTCCAGGTCCAATCTCCACAACGATATCGATGCCCAGAGCCCCGAACTGCGCCATGGTTTCACGCCAGCGCACGCCGGTGGTCATCTGACGCACAAGGCGGGCCTTGAGCGCGGCGGCGTTGGTTTCGGGGCTGGGATCGGTATTGCTGAGCACGGGGATCGCCGCATCGGCGAAGGCCACCGATTCCAGCTCGGTGGCAAAGGCGGTGGCTGCTGCCGCCATGAAGGGGGAGTGGAAGGCACCGCTAACGGCCAAGGGAATCGCCCGTTTGCACTTCAAGCTGCTGCTGACGGCTGCCACCGCCTCGGCGCTTCCGGAGAGCACCACCTGGGCGTCGCTGTTGTCGTTGGCAACAACCACCCCTTCGGTGGCTGCCACCAGGTCATCCAGTTCGCTCCGCTCGAAGCCCATCACCGCCGTCATGGCACCGCCGCCGGCAGCGGCCATCAAGGTGCTGCGGCTTTTCATCAGCTGCAGACCGGTGGCGACGTCGAACACCCCCGCCACATGCAAGGCGACCAGCTCGCCCAGGCTGTGGCCAGCTACTAGATGGGGCATCCGTCCCTGGGCCTGCAGGGCTTCTGCCAGCAGGCTTTCAATCACAAATAGGGCCGGTTGGGTGTTGCGGGTGTCGTTGAGATCGCTTAAGTCGCCGCCACCCCCCGTGCCTGAGCAGATCGCCAGCAGGTCCCGGCCCAGCAGGGCTGAGGCTTGCTCGAAACGCTCCCGGGCGCCAGGCAGCTGCAGCACCGGCTCTGCCATGCCCACTTTCTGCGAGCCCTGGCCAGGAAACACCCAGGCAATGCCCATGCCTTCACCCTCTAACTAAGTCGGCAGGAGATTAGGTCTCAGTCGGTGGGGCCCTGCCAGCGCAGGAGAGCCGCACCCCAGCTAAGGCCGGCGCCAAAGCCGCTGCTGGCCAGCAGATGGCCAGGCTGCACCCGGCCGTCCTTGACGGCTTCATCGAGCATTAATGGAATCGTGGCGGCCGAGGTGTTGCCGTAGAGGGCCAGGTTGCTCAGCACCTGGCTGTGGTCTATGGCGAAGCGGTCGGCAACGGCGTCGAGGATGCGCTGGTTGGCCTGGTGCAGCAGCAGCCAGTCGAGTTGCTCGGGGGCGGTGCCGGTGGCTTCCAGCAACTCGCTGAGGATTGCCGGCACCTCTCGCACCGCAAATTTGTAGACCTCTTGGCCGTTCATCTGGATCGGGGCAAAGCCGCCCCGCTGGGCCGTGAGCTCCCCGAGCAGGGGTGCGTGTTTATCCAGCTGGGCAAGAGTTAGGCAGCCGTTGCGGCTGCCGTCGGAGCGCATCCGGAAACCCAGTAGGCCGTTGTCTTTCGCTCCGCAAGCCTCCACTGCCACGGCGCCGGCACCATCGCCAAACAGCACGCAGGTGCTGCGGTCGTCCCAGTCGACCCAGCGACTGAGCTGATCGGCGCCGATCACCAGAGCCCGCTTCATGGCTCCGCTGCCCAAATACTGGCTGGCGGTGATCAAGGCAAACAGAAAGCCGCTGCAGGCGGCGGTGAGATCGAAGGCCACCGCGCGTCTGGCGCCTAAGGCCCCCTGCACCTGCGGCGCCGTGCCGAATAAATCGTCGGGGCTTGAGGTGGCCAGCAGGATCAGGTCGACATCGTCTGGGCTCCAGCCGGCATGGTCGAGGGCGGCCTGGGCGGCGCGGCTGGCTAGGCAGGTGAGGGATTCGCTGGGGCCTGCGATCCGGCGGGCGCCAATGCCAGTGCGGGTGCGGATCCACTCGTCATTGGTGTCAACCCTCTCGCTGAGTTGCTGATTGGTGATGCTGGCGGCTGGCACTGCGCTGCCGCATCCAACTAAGGCCATGCCCAGCAGGCCCGTTGCATTTAGTTCTGGTGTGTTGACTCCGCCGAGCGACACCGGGAAAGGTTCACAGTTGGCTCAGTCAATCACAGGCGACTGGCGCTTCGGGGCTGCCCGCTTCGCTGAGGGCGTGGAGGTTGGCCATCACACCGTGGCTGGCGGCGGAGTGGGCCAGGCGCAGGGCGCTGAGCACCGAGAGAGCCTTGCTGCTGCCATGGCCGATTACGCATACCCCATTAACCCCGAGCAGTAGGGCGCCGCCATGTTCGGCATGGTCGAGGCGTTTTTTAATGCGGCGCAGGTTGTTGATCAGGAAGGCCGAGCCCACCTTGCCGCGGCGGCCCCTGGGCAGTTCCTCTTTGATCACATCCAGCAGCACGCTGCCCACGGATTCCAGGAACTTCAACAGCACGTTGCCGGTGAAGCCGTCGCACACCACCACGTCGAACTGGCCCGAGAGGATGTCGCGCCCTTCGCAGTTGCCGGCGAAGGTGAAGCGCTCTTCTTCTGCCAGCAGGGAGTAGGTGCGCAGGCAGAGCTCGTTGCCCTTGCACTCCTCTTCGCCGATATTCACCAGGCCGATGCGGGGCTGGGCCACCTGCAACACATCACGGCTGTAGATGTGTCCAAGCAGCGCCCACTGGTGCAGGTAGGCGGGCTTGCAATCCATGTTGGCGCCCACATCGAGCACCAGTACCTGCTGTTCTGTGTCTTTGGTGGGGAATAGGGCGCCGATGGCTGGGCGATCGATGCTCTTGAGTCTGCCCAGCCGGAATATCGCCGCAGCCATCACGGCGCCGGAGTTGCCAGCGGAATAGACCGCCGTGGCCTCGCCCTGCTTCACCAGATCCATGGCCTTGTTGATGCTGGCGTCGCGCTTCTTGCGCACCACCGTGGCCTCTTCGTTCATGCCCACCGAGGGGCCGCTGGCCACAAGCTCGATCAGGCCGCGAGCCACGGCTTCGTTGAGTTCGTCCTGGAGGCCCATGGCGGTCACGGCGGCCTGTAGCAGGGCCGTTTCGGCCACGAAACGCACCCGCAGGGGCAACAATTCCACGGCCCGCAGGCAGCCCTCCAGAATTGGCCCAGGGGCGTGGTCCCCACCCATGCCATCCACCGCTACCCAGAGGCGGTCGGAGTCGTTGATCGGAGTGTCTTCGCCCGGTCCGCCCAGGCCCCGTTGCAGGCGGCGTAGGGGGTCGAACACCAGCGGCTGCAGCACCGTGTTGGCCATGTTGCCGGCCACGCTGGTGGCGGTGCCAGCCACATTGCCAGCAGTGTTGGCGGCGGAGCTGGCGGCAGAAGTGGCGCTATCCACCAGGCTGGTTACCGCCGCGTTGCGGCGATACCAGATCACCAGCCGGCGGATGGCCCGGCTGGGCTTGGCGCGCTTTTCAGGTCCCTTCGGAGGCAACGGCGTCAACGATGCGTTGGAACAAATAACCGGTGCCGCGAGCTGTGAGGATCAACTCGGGGTTGGCAGGATCATCCTCCAGTTTGGAGCGCAGACGGGAAATGTGGACATCCACCACCCGGGTATCCACGTGACGCTCCGGGGTGTAGCCCCACACATCCTTGAGAATTTCACCCCGGCTGAAGGGTTCGCCGCTGCGGCTCACCAGCAGCTCCAGCAGGCTGAACTCCATGCCGGTGAGGCGGATGCGCTCATCACCTCGATACACCTGACGCTTGTTGGTGTCGATGCGCAGTTCGCCCACCGTGATCACCCCGGAATTGGGAGAACCGGCGATGGACTCCTTCTCCACCCGGCGCAGCACGCAGCGGATGCGGGCTTCCAGCTCCTTGGGGCTGAAGGGTTTCACCACGTAGTCGTCGGCGCCGAGCTCGAGGCCGGTGATCCGATCTGCCACATCGCCTAGGGCGGTGAGCATGACGATCGGCACATCCGATTCCTTGCGGAGCTCCTGGCAGACGCCATAGCCGTCAAGCTTCGGCATCATCACGTCGAGTACCACCAGATCCGGCTGAGTGGTCTTGAACAATTCCAGGGCCTCGATGCCGTCGCAGGCTGTGATCACCTGATAACCGATCATCGATAGCCGGGTCTCCAGGATCCGCCGGATGCTGGCTTCGTCGTCGACGACAAGGATTATTTCCTTGCCGTGATTGTTCCCGAGGGTGGTGGTTGGGGCGGATGCCGTCATCACTGCAGCCGGGCTGCTACATCAGGTAGCCCCCACTGAAAAGGCGGGAGGGGGCGAAATTTATTCAATGCCACCTTTCTTCATACAGCCCTCTCTCCTCAGCCCTTAGTTCGTGGCCAAGCCCAGCACTTTTTTTGTTTGCACTAGCTGCGGAGCCCAGGCCCGCCAGTTTTTTGGCAAGTGCGCCAGCTGCGGTAGCTGGAACACCTTGGTGGAGCAAAAAGCTGCTCCGGCGGCCGACAGTCGGCGCCGGCGGCCGGTGGCCGAGGCTGCTGCCGCTGAAGCCGTTGTCGCCGGCCAGCCGCGACGCTCCGAGCCGATCCAAGCGGTGGGCGAGCGGGCCTTGCAGCGGCTTAGCAGCGGCTACGGCGAATTCGATCGGGTGCTGGGCGGTGGCCTGGTGCCCGGCTCCCTGGTGCTGGTGGGCGGCGACCCGGGAATTGGTAAGAGCACCCTGCTGCTGCAGAGCGCCCGCGCTATGGCGGGTCGGGCGTCGGTGCTCTACGTGAGTGCAGAGGAGTCGGCCCAGCAGGTGAAGCTGCGCTGGCGTCGCCTGGCCGAGGCGTCTCCTGCTCAACCAGAAGCTGGTCAACCAGAAGCTGGCGAATCCAAAGCTGGGGCTGATTTTCAGCTGCTCGCTGAAACCGATCTGGAGCTGGTGCTGCAGGAGCTGGAGGCGTTGCGGCCAGCGGTGGCGATCATTGACTCCATTCAGGCCCTCCATGACGCCGAACTGGGCAGCGCCCCTGGTTCGGTGTCCCAGGTGCGGGAATGTGCCGCCGCCCTGGCCCGCATCGCCAAGCGCCAGGACACCGCCCTGCTGCTGGTGGGCCACGTGACCAAGGAGGGCGCCCTGGCGGGCCCGAAGGTGCTCGAGCATCTGGTTGATGCGGTGCTGACCTTTGAGGGCGACCGCTTTGCGAGCCACCGGCTGCTGCGGGCGGTGAAAAACCGCTTCGGCGCCACCCATGAGCTGGGCGTTTTCGAGATGCGTGATCGGGGCCTGGCCGAGGTGACCAACCCCAGCGAGCTATTTCTCGGCGGCGATGAACCCAGCGCCGGCACCGCCACGATCGTGGCCTGCGAGGGCACCAGACCCCTGGTAGTGGAAATGCAGGCTTTGGTGAGCACCACCAGTTACGCCAGCCCGCGCCGCAGCGCCACCGGCATCGCCGTTAATCGCTTGCACCAGATCTTGGCCGTGCTCGAAAAGCACCTGGGCCTGCCCCTTTCGCGCTTTGACTGCTACCTGGCGGTGGCCGGTGGGCTGGAGGTGGAGGAGCCCGCGGCGGATCTCGGCGTGGCCGCGGCGGTGGTGGCTAGCTACCGCGATCTCACCCTGCCGCCCGGCACGGTGCTGGTGGGGGAGCTGGGTCTGGGCGGCCAGCTGCGGCCCGTGGGGCAGCTGGAGCTGCGGCTGCAGGAGGCGGCGCGGCTGGGCTTCACCAGGGCGGTGGTGCCGAGGGGCACGGGCCTGGCCAAGGCGGCCGCTGGGTTTGGTCTGCAGCTACTTGAAGCCGGTGGCGTGGCTGAGGCGCTGGTAGCCGCCCTGGGGGTGAATCCGGCCGACGACCGGGGTTAATCCGGTTCAGAAATACACGTCGACGCTGCCACGGCCACTGGTTTTGAGCCAGTTCTGGGCTTCGATGTAGTTGTTTGGTGCCAGCCGGATCGCCTTGCCCCAGAAGTCGGCTGCCTGATCGAAACAGCGATCAGCTTCATCGGCATCGCCGCTCTCTTCGGCGATTGAGCCCAGGTGGTGGTGAATCACCGCAATGTTGTTGAGGGCCTGGGGCATCTTGCTGTTGAGATCCAGGGCCTGGCCATATAAGTCAAGCGCTTTGGCGTGGTCACCGTTTGAGGCAAACACCAACCCCATGTTGTAGAGGATGAAAGCCTTGTCGTTGGGGTCGTCCTCGAGGGTTAGCGCCTCCTCGTAGTTCTCAAGGGCTTCTGCGTATTCGCCGTCGGCCTGGGCGCTCATGCCGTCGCGGTAGTAGGCGAAGGCCTCCTTGGCGCGACGGTTGGTGGGCAGCACCTTGAGGATCAAGTCGGCCATCACCGTGAAGCTCTTATCGATGAAGTTGTCGTTGCGCTGACTGCGGGGCACGGGCTCGGGCTGCGGACTTCGTGGGCCCATCCTGGCGGATGTCCCTAGCCTGAGCCGACTCCTTTACCTGCTTGGCCTTGCACTCGCTCCAGGAGCCGCCTCTGCTGGAGCCCCTCCTGCTGGAGATCGAGGGGATGAAGTGCGGTGGCTGCGTGCGGGCCGTGGAGCAGCGCCTGCTGGATCAGCCCGGGGTGCGCCAGGCCAGCGTCAACCTCTTAACCCGCACTGCCTGGGTCGATCTCGCCTCTGCGGAAGCGGATCAAGGGAACCTGGTTGAGGCCTTGGCAGAGCTGGGTTTCCAGGCGCGACTGCGCTCCACTGAAATCGAGTTTTCGAGTCGTCGGGAGCGCTTGCGGGCGCGCAGCTGGTGGCAGCAGTGGCGCCAGCTGGTGGTGGCCCTGCTACTGCTGCTGGTGTCCGTGCTCGGCCATCTGCCAGGGGCGGGGCTAGGTGACCTCTGGATTCACGCCTTGGTCGCCACTGCAGCTTTGGCAGGGCCCGGGCGGCCAATTTTGGTGCGGGGAATCCAGGGAGCTCTGGCCGGCTTGCCCAGCATGGACACCCTGGTGGGGCTGGGGGTATTCAGTGCGTATGGGGCCAGCTTGGTGGCCTTCCTTTGGCCCCAAACCGGCTGGCCTTGCTTTTTCAATGAGCCGGTGATGCTGCTTGGCTTTGTGCTGCTGGGCCGCTTTTTGGAGGAACGGGCCCGCTTTCGCACCGGCCGTGCCCTCGAGCAGCTCGCTGAGCTCCAACCTGACACCGCCCTGCTGCTGCTTGGCGATGGGCCGTCACGTCCTGTGCGGGTTGGCGGCCTGCGCCCCGGTGACCGCGTCAGGTTGCTGCCCGGAGACCGGGTGCCAGTTGATGGCGTGGTGCTGGAGGGCTGCTCGGCGGTGGATGTTTCAGGCCTTACCGGCGAACCGCTTCCGCTGCAGGCCGCTGCCGGCAGCGAGCTCGCTGCCGGCAGCCTCAATTTGGAAGCGCCCTTGGTGCTGGAGGTGAGTCGCCGTGGGGCCGACAGCGCCATTGCCCGGATCATCCATTTGGTGGAGCGGGCCCAGGCGCGCAAGGCGCCAATTCAGGCCCTCGTGGACCGGATCGCCGGGCGTTTCACCCTGGTGGTGCTGGCTTTAGCGGTGGCGACGCTGCTTTTTTGGTGGTTGCTAGGCACCGAGATCTGGCCCCAGGTGCTCAACTCCCCCCATGCGGCCGGTCATGCCGGGGGCCACGCCGGCCATGGGGTGCTCGGCACCAGCGCCGAAACCCCCTTTGCATTGGCCCTGCAATTAGCAATTGCGGTGTTGGTGGTGGCCTGCCCCTGCGCCCTGGGCCTAGCTACCCCCACCGCCATCACGGTGGGCACCGGTAGGGCGGCCCGGGAGGGTTTGCTGTTTCGCGGTGGTGATGCGATTGAAACCGCTGCCCGGCTCCAGGCTGTGCTGTTCGATAAAACCGGCACCCTCACCCTGGGGCGTGCCTTGGTGGCGGCGGTGGAGCCCCTCGCTGATCTTGATGCCGATCGGCTGGTGCAACTGGCTGCCAGTCTTGAAGCGGGCAGTCGCCATCCCCTGGGCCAGGCCTTGCTGCAGGAAGCCCAACGCCGTGATCTGGCGCTGTTTGAGCTGGGTGATTCCCACACCACAGCCGGTGAAGGCGTGGCGGGCTTGGTTGAGGGCAGGAGGTTGCGGGTTGGACGGCTGGCCTGGGTGGAGCCGGCGCCCTCAGCCCAATTGCTTGCCCGCCAGGCTCTGCTCGAGTGTCAAGGGGCCAGTGTTCTGGCTTTGGCCGACGACCAGCTGGGCCTGCTCGGATTAGTAGCAATCAATGATCAGCCCCGCCCGGACGCGGCGGCGGTGCTGGCAGCCTTGCGGGGCATGGATCTGGAGCTTGGCCTGCTTAGTGGTGATCGGCGTGAGCCGGTGCAGCAGCTGGGCCGCAGGCTTGGTCTGGCTGAGGCCGAGCTGGCCTGGGAACTGCGGCCCGAGCAGAAGCTGGAGCGCATCCTGAAGCATCCGGCCTACGGCGCCCTGGCGATGGTGGGTGATGGCATTAACGACGCCCCAGCCCTGGCTGCGGCAGACCTTGGTATCGCCGTTGGCACGGGCACCCAGATCGCCCAGGACAGCGCCGATTTGGTGGTGATGGGCGAGCAGCTCGACGGCATTGTGCGGGCCCTGCTGCTGGCCCGCCGCACCATGGCCAAGGTGCGCCAAAACCTTGCTTGGGCCTTTGGTTACAACCTGATCGTGCTGCCCTTGGCGGCCGGCGTGTTGCTGCCCGGCTTTGGGCTATTGCTCACCCCGCCGCTGGCTGCCCTGCTGATGGCTCTTAGCTCGATCACGGTGGTGGCAAATGCCCTGTTGTTGCAGGATGGGAGGGACTATGACAGCTGATTTCCAGGTGTCAGAGTCGGCAGTGGCTCCCCAAGGCAGGTTCGTGGTGCTTGAGGGCATCGATGGCTGTGGCAAGAGCACCCAGATCGAGGCTCTACGCCGCTGGTTGCCCACCAGTGGCTTGCTGGCCCCCGGGGCCGAGCTGCTGGTGACCCGGGAGCCGGGTGGCACTGCCCTGGGGGCCGCCCTGCGTCAGCTGCTTCTGCACCCCCCAGGTGAGGCGGCGCCGGAGCCAATGGCCGAGCTGCTGCTCTACGCCGCCGATCGGGCCCAGCATGTGGAGCAATGCATTCGGCCGGCTCTGGCGGCCGGCCATTGGGTGCTGAGCGATCGCTACAGCGGCTCTACGGCGGCCTATCAGGGCTATGGCCGCGGCCTCGACCTGGCCCGTATCGCCCAGCTGGAGGAGCTTGCTACGGGAGGCCTGGCCCCCGATCTCACTCTTTGGCTGGAGTTGCCCCTGGCCGAATCCCTGCGCCGCCGCGGTGAGCGCACTGCCGACCGCATCGAGGCCAGCGGTGAGGCTTTTCTGCAGCGGGTTATCGAGGGTTTTGCGGCCCTGGCCGCAGGGCGGGGCTGGCGGCGGGTTGATGCCACCGGGGCACCGGAGCAGGTGGCGGCAGCCTGCTGCGGCTTTCTGGCCGAGCTTGCGGCTGGTTCGCCCCCATGACGGCCCTGTTTAAGGACCTGCTTGGTCAGACCAGGGCCGTAGCCCTGCTCGAGGCCTCCTTGGTTAAGGGGCGGCTGGCGCCGGCCTATCTGTTTGCCGGCCCAGATGGCGTCGGGCGGCGGTTGGCGGCGTTGCGCTTTTTGGAGGGTGTGCTGGCAGGGCTTCAGGGCGATGCCGGTATCCGCCGGCGTCTGCAGGAGGGAAACCACCCGGATCTGCTCTGGGTCGAGCCCACCTATCAGGACAAAGGCCAGTTGGTGCCGGCTTCCAAGGCCGAGGAGCTGGGTTTGGCGCGGCGGGCTGCACCCCAGCTGCGGCTTGAGCAGATTCGCGACGTTTCGCGCTTTTTATCCCGCCGGGCCGTGGAAGCCAGGGGTTGTGTGGTGGTGCTGGAGGACGCCGAGGCGATGGCGGAGGGGGCAGCCAATGCCTTGCTCAAAACCCTGGAGGAGCCCGGCGAGGGCCTGTTGATCCTGATCGCGGCGAAGCCAGAGCAGCTGCTCACCACGATTCGCTCCCGCTGCCAGCAGATCCCCTTCACCCGGCTCAGCTCCGAGCAGCTGGCGGTCGTGCTGGAGCGCTGCGGTGAGCCCGCCCCAACGGCCGATTCAGCTGAACTGCTGGAGTTGGCTGCGGGTTCGCCGGGAGGCCTGCTGCGTTGCCGCCAGGCCTGGGCAGCCCTGCCTGAGGGGCTGGCGGCAAGGTTGCTGGATTTGGCAGCAGCTGCGGAGCCCCTCCAGGCCCTGGCTCTGGCAAGGGATCTGGCCGAGGCCCTTGATGCTGAACAACAGCTATGGCTGCTTGGCTGGTGGCAGCTGGCGTTATGGAGGCGGCAGGCCCCGGTGGCCCAGCTCCAGCGTCTGGAACTCCTGCGCAGCCAGCTGCGCGCCTACGTGCAGCCGCGGCTGGCCTGGGAAGTGGCCCTGCTGGAGTTGGCCGGGATCTGATCAGCTGGCCTGGGCTTGGCGTTCGCTGGGTAGCTCCAGGCAGTAGCCGGCGCCGTACACCGTTTTGATGAAGCGGGGTTTACGGGGATCGGGCTCGAGCTTGGTGCGTAGGTGGCGCACGTGCACCCTGATGGTCTCGATGTCGTCGTCAGGTTCGTAGCCCCACACCTCCTTGAGGATCAGGGAAGGGGCCACGGTTTGGCCGTGGCGCTGCAGCAGGCAGTGCAGCAGTTCGAATTCCAGGTGGGTGAGGCGCACCGGCTCGTCAAACCAGATGGCTTCAAAGCGCTCCGGTACCAAGGTGATGCAGCCGTAGCTGAGGATTTCGTTGTGCTTGGTGGATAGGGGGGCATGGTCGCTGCGGCGCAGCAGCGCCTTAACCCGCACCATCAGCTCCTCGAGATCGAAGGGCTTGGGGAGATAGTCGTCGGCGCCGGAATTGAAACCGCTCACCTTGTCTTTGATGCTGCCGAGGGCCGTGAGCATCAGGATCGGGATCTTGGCAGTCCGCTCATCGCGCCGTAGCCGCTGGCAGAGGGTGAGGCCGTCCACCTTGGGCAACATCAGATCCAGCAGGATCAGATCAGGGCTGTATTGAAGAGCAAGGGCCTGGCCCTTGATGCCGTCTTCGGCGCGCTGTACGTCGAAGCCGCCATGCTCCAGGTGGCCTGCCACCAGCTCGCGCATGTCGCTGTCGTCTTCGATCAGCAGGATGCAGGGCTTCATGGAATGAGGTGGCGGAGCAATCGCTACCGCCGGAGCGAACTTCAGCGCATTTTCTCCGTTTTTGCCCGGATGGGTGAGCTCCGGCCGCTGATTGAAGGTTTGCTGAAATGATTCTTTTGGGCTGATCGCGCCCGTTCGCCTGACTCAGGCCAGTGGGGGCAAGCCCTGCCGCTGTCATCTTTGGCCGGATCTTCAGGATTTCTTCCTGGTTTTTTGTTGCGGCGCGGGCAATAAAAAACCGCAACCCAAGGGCTGCGGTTTGGTGAATAAGCTCCCCGGGCGGGATTCGAACCTGCGACCAATCGATTAACAGTCGATCGCTCTACCGCTGAGCTACCGAGGAATAAGCCGGATCAAACCGGTTCGAAGACCTTACCCTTCGGCCCTGCCGCCCTGCAAGGGGGCCAAGCGCTGGGCTAGCTGCTGTCCGTTCTGCCAGCTCCCCACGGAGCCGTGCTCCATCAAGGCGGCGCCATCGCAGTGCTGCAGCTCCTCAAGCCGGTGGGTGATCCAAAGGGCAGTGAGTGGGGCTGCGGGCAGGTGGGTGAGCTGCCAGAGCAACTGCAAAACCCCGTTTTGGCTGTCGGGGTCTAACAGGGCGGTTGGTTCATCCAGCAGCACTAGATCGGCGTCGCTGGCAAGGGCGCCGGCTATGGCCAAGCGCTGCTTCTGGCCGCCGCTGAGGGTGTGGATCGGCCGCTCCTCAAAACCGCCTAACCCCACTTGGGCAAGGGATTCGGCCACTCGCGAGCGCCGATCATCGTCGCTTAAATCTGCTGGCAGGCCTAGTTGCAGGTCGCTGGCGCAGCTGGGCAGCAGCAGCTGATGGTCTGGGTTTTGAAAAACGAGTGCGGCCTTGCCGGCAGCTTGAATGCGGCCGCTGCGGGGTTCCAGCAGGCCGGCGATCAACCGCAGCAAAGTGCTCTTGCCGCTGCCATTGGTGCCCACCAGCATCCATAGCCCTGGCCTCGGGATCTGCAGGTTGCAGTGACTCAGGGCCGGACGGCCATTGGGCCAGGTGAAGCTCAGGCGCTCAACGGTGAGAGGAGGGGTCATGACCGGGTGGCTCCAGCGCGATGCCGCGGCAGCTCAGCTGTCGAAGCTGAAACCGGGGCGCTTGCCGCCACTACCCGTGGCTGATTTCTCGTACAGCTGCACCGCAACCACTTCACTGCAAAGCAAGGTGATCCGCTTTTCCTCCTCCTTCTCGCAAGTGAGTTCCAGCAGTCGGGGGCCATCGCCTTCGAGGACCTGCCGCACCTGGTTGTAGAGGACCTGGGCATCGTTCAACTCCTTGCGCTGAACGGCAACAGGCATGGGGCTGAGCTTGAGGGAGAGCTCTATTACGTACATGGAAGGGGGTTGGGCTGGCCCCACTGTGGCGAATCCCGTCCCCCATAGTGCAAGAAGCGACTTGGGCAAAACGCAACTGGCGGCCCCTAGGTAAATCTGCTCAGCGTTGCGGTGGGTTTGCGCAGCTGACGGTTGTGACCCGTAGTATTCCGATGTAACGCTTCATGAAGCCGCTCTCATGACGATCGCCTTAGGCCGCGCGCCGCAGCGGGGATGGTTCGACATCCTCGATGACTGGCTCAAGCGCGACCGCTTCGTATTTGTGGGGTGGTCTGGTCTGCTCCTGTTCCCCACGGCCTATCTGGCCCTGGGTGGCTGGCTCACCGGCACCACCTTTGTCACTTCCTGGTA